>NZ_JBKORF010000035.1:402-35574 GCF_047314685.1 Shewanella sp. BJSY2023SW001 | reverse complement strand
TACTTCATTATCTGCTACAGTTTCAAGGCTTGTTTGCGCACCGATAATTTCATGTGTAGCGGCATCGATAGCCAAATGAAGCTTGCGCCAAACTCGACGTTTTTCTTTGCCATGCTTACGCATTTTCCATTCACCTTCGCCATACACTTTGAGGCCTGTGGCATCGACGACAACATGCGCTACCGCACCTCTTGAGGGATTGCGGTACTTGACGTTCACCGTCTTGGCGCGTTTACTGATACAGCTGTAGTCTGGAGCAATTAACGGTATTTTCATCAGCTGAAATAGGGAGTTGATGAACCCTTCGGTCGCACGTAATGACAGCTTAAAAATCCCTTTGAGCATCAAGGCGGTTTCGATGGCGGTGTCGCTGAATTGAAAGCCACGGCCACGACCGCCGTGATGCTTTGTGCAATGCCAAGCGTTAACCGCTGCCTCGTCCAGCCAGAAGGTAACCGAACCACGGTTGACTAATGCCTGATTGTATTGCTTCCAATTGGTGATATTGCGTTCTGACTTACCCATGAAACTGACCGAAGACCTGTTATGCAAGATCAGATCATGGAAAGCGAAAAAGGTTCCGCTTATTTAGGCAACAACGCCCGGCAGCGATAAAACCCGCAGGCAGCTCAAACAGATCACCGCTGACAGAGGCGCCGGCAACGTATTGATCGATTGATGAGCGGCGAATGGCATCTGTGCTGACCCAATTGTAAGCGGCTTTATCATAAAGGTCGCGACCAAACACATTCAACGGCTTACAGCCATTGGCTCTGGCATGTTCACTACGACATACCAAGGCACCATTTTTATCGCGGATAACATCGACAGCATCCTTAAAGCGCTGCTCGAACATCTCACCGTACCACTCGGTATCGGCTTGAACATGGCCAACAGTGGCATAAACATTGTATGACCAGGTATCGGAGATTGCGCCTTCAAGCCCCAAAGCTAAGCGGGCTGTGGTTCGCTCTTGACTGTATTTTCGGTTACCAAAGTCGGACGCCAAGTAACCAACTCTGGCACCGTCACCTGGCCGCCTTTCGGCCGCTTTGACCAAACTTGCAGCTTCGGACGAAAGAAAAGCATTATCTACATGAAGCGGAATAGTGAGGAATGCCGGAGAGCTTTCACCATAGGCTTCTGACTTGGCATAGCTGGCTTCCATGGTAAATTTATGATCATCATTAATGTCATAGTTCATGAAAGTAAAGAAGTTAATCCTGTCCAACGGCGTCTTAATAAAGGAGTTTTCGGCAAAGCTGTAGCCTTCGCCTCCAAGGTAATCTATCCGGCCATTAGTGAGTTTGGGCAGAGGTTGCCCCAGCTTCATTGGGCGAATTTTACCGTCATCACTGAAAGTGTATTTTTCTCCGGCTCGGGTGGTGAACGCTCCGGTCTTGGTGTAGGCGGCCAGGACCTGTTGACCATGACCCCACATTATTGCTTGGGGATCATTCGGGCCGCTGGCATTGGGATTTCGCACTACAATCGGCGCTTCGCGCAAAAAGTCCCTGTCCATATGTGCGATCTGCCCCTGACGCGACCAACTTATGTTGGTTACGAAATTGGCTTTGCCAATATCAGAGCCGAAGGTCAGTGAGGCGTATTCCTCTTCACCTCCAGATTGTGTTGGTCTGGTGGTAGAGGCATCCAGCGCCAGCCCATCAAAACTGGTCTTGGTCACTATGTTAACTACACCGGCAATGGCATCAGAACCATATACTGCAGATGCCCCGCCTGTGGTGATTTCGATACGCTCAACTATGGCTGTTGGAATATTATTCAAATCTACAGCACCTGAGCCCGGTGAGCCGGCCACAAAGCGCCGGCCATTCACTAATATCAGAGTTCGATTGGAGCCCAATCCTCTCAGGTCAGTGTTATTTAAACCGCTGGCAAAAACAGAGTTGTTGGTGGTTTCCGGTGACAGACCAACCAGGGTATTAGGCATCTTATGCAGAAGATCTGCGACGTTGGTAACACCGGCATCAATAAGACCGTCACCAGTGATTACGGTAACAGGGGTCGGGGCCAACTCTCCTATACGTTTAATTTTTGAACCTGTGACTTCGATACGTTCTATGGGTTCATCTTTATCTTTAGCGTAGCTGGTTCCAGAATAAACAGCACAGCCGGCAGTAACTAAAAGACAGAAGCGAATTGCTTTTGCGGTTGTAGATACAGAGGTCATGACTATCTCCTTGAGAAATTATAGTTTTCATATTTCTTCTTGTTTGTCAGATACGGAAATGACCAATTAATGATTCAATTTATTACATGTGTTAGCAATAGATTGACTTTGGGTGGTTTTGAGAGAGTTTATTGTTCACAATTTTGCTACATAAATTTTTTGATTAAAAATTTTGCAACCGGTTAAAATCTGTCTGTATTTTTTGTTAAATGGATTTTCATACGTTATATCTATGTTTCTGTTTGGCGATTTTTTGTTGACATTTTAAATTGTAAGCAATTATTTTTATTTGTTTTACAGTGTGTTATGCGTTATTTTTTGCGGGTTAGCACTGTCTTTATTGTTTGAAAAGCCATGAGGGGATTTTTCGGTAGGATAGGTATCTTTAATCGGGGGGACTTTGGAGAGGATATACCGGATGTGTTATTGTTAACTTCGAGGTACCGACTTTGATCCAATTTAAAAGAAAGCGCTCTTGAGTAAACAGGAATAACCGGCAGTAACCAAACTTTGCGTGTGGATATAAGCGAAGTGGCTTAAGAGGGAACCCTGATATCCAATCCACATCTATCTAACAGGGTTTTAGTTAATTAGGGAAGGTGCCGATTACTTAAAGCCACTTGCTGTTATGCAAGTGGCTTTTCAGTAACAATAGAATTAGAACTTATAGTTTACCCCCACAGTGAGTCGTTGACCCAGCATGTCGTAGTAAGCACCTTGGTTATACACGCCTGGCTGGCGAGGTGGGGTGCGATCAAACATGTTGAGTATCCCGGCGCGAACCTGCAAGGCATCTGTGATGTTGTAACGGCTGGTCAAATCAAAAGTAGTATAAGACGGGATATCGTTATAGTTGTTTTGATTGGGTGACCATTCGTTATCCCGCACTGTGTCGCTGCGATAGTTGGCAGTCAATACGGCCGAGAAGTCATTGTAGGTGTAGTCTGTGGTCAATCGATGACGCCAGCGTGGGCGAGCCTGCTCACCTGCCGATTTAACTTCATCATCGGCGAATCCGGTCGGGTTGAATGAACGTTCTTCCAGATAAGTGCTGAATAGGCGGAAGCCCCAATCACCGAAACTGGTTTCAAGGCGGTAATTGGCTTCAATATCAAAACCTGAAGTGATACTGGATGCTGAGTTAACCGGCTTCTCGTAGTAGTTCACTATCTCATGGGTATCGGGATCACGTTCCAGCAAAGGACAGAAGTCGTTATCTGTGCTGCTTGACTGATAGCAGTACTTAACGACTTCAGCACCGCTGAAGCTGTTGATCACGTTCTCCATGTCAAATTTCCAGTAATCCACTGTCAGGCTGAAGTTTTCCAGATAAGATGGGGTGTACACAAAGCCCAGAGTGATGTCATCTGCAACTTCGTTCTGCAGGTCCGGGTTACCTACAATAAAGCCTGGACGAGTTGAACCGTACCAGTCCTGGGAAGGTTCAAAGTCGGTCGGGATCCCTTGAGCTGCACAGTTGGCCAATACATTGTCCAGATAGTCCGGGTTGATCCTGTTCCTGAAGCTGGTAGCACAATAATCGTTGATGGTGCGGAAGGTTTGGCTGGATGGGTTGTACAGTTCGGCAATGTTAGGTGCCCGTACAGACTTGGAGCGGTTGGCCCGGATCCGTAAATCGTCATTGAGCGCCCAGTTGATGCCGACTTTCCATGCAGTATCAGAGCCGGAGGAGGAGTAGTCCATATAACGGAACGCGGTTTCCAGCGTCAGATCCTGCACCAACATCACATCCTGCAGCAGCGGGACGGATAATTCGGCTGATGCCTCGGTCACATCGAACTCACCATAAAGTGGTTGAGACTGGTTTCCAAATAATAAACCATCACGCATTGCCGGATCCGGCAGGGTTTCAGCCGTTTCCTTACGATATTCAACGCTGAATGCAGCAGCGATAAAGCCGGCAGGCAGTTCAAATAGATCGCCGCTGACAGAGGCGCCGGCAACGTATTGATCGATTGATGAACGGCGAATGGCATCTGTGCTGACCCAGTTATAGGCGGCCTCATCATATTGGCCGCGGCCAAATATATTCAAAGGTTTACAGCCATTGGCTCTGGCGTATTCGTCACGACATACCAGATTACCGTCGGCATCTTTGATCACATCGACAGAGTCATAGAAGCGCTGCTCGAATATTTCACCATACCATTCGGTGTCGGCTTGAACATGGCCTACAGTGGCGTAAACATCGTAGGACCAGGTATCGGACAGTGCACCGTCAACACCCAGTGCCAATCTTGCTGTAGTTCTGTCCTGACTGTATTTACGGTTGCCGAAATCAGATGCCAGATAGCCTAATTTTACCCCTCCACCTGGTTTTTCTTCACCGGCCGTCACCAAAGCCGCCGCTTCAGGAGAGAGCAGGGCATTATCATCATAGAGCTTGAAATTGAGGAAGGCAGGAGAGCTTTCACCATAGGCTTCGGACTTGGTGTAGCTGGCCTCCATGGTAAATTTATGATCATCATTGATGTCATAGTTCATCACAGTAAAGAAATTGATCCTGTCCAGTGGCGTCTTGATGAAAGAGTTCTCAGCAAAGTTGTAGCCTTCACCACCGAGATAGTCCACCCGGCCGCTGGTTAGCGGCGGCAGTGGCTGACCCAGATCCATTGGCCGAATTTGACCGTCATCGCTGAAGGTATAGCGGGTGCCATTGGATTCAAAAGTGCCTGTCTTGCTGTATGAAGCCAGTACCTGTTGACCATGGCCCCACATTATTGCTTGCGGATCATTCGGGCCATTGGCATTGGGATTTCGCACCACAATCGGCGCTTCACGCAGGAATTCTCTGTCCATGTATGAAATCTGCCCCTGACGTGACCAACTGATGTTGGTCACAAAGTTGGCTTTACCCAAGTCAGAGCCAAAAGTCAGCGAGGCATATTCTTCTTCACCCCCATCTTCGGTGGGGCGTGTTGTAGAAGCATCGATAGCCAAGCCATCAAAACTGGTTTTGGTCACTATGTTGACCACCCCGGCAATGGCGTCAGAGCCATAAACAGCAGACGCGCCACCCGTAGTGATTTCGATGCGCTCAACCATGGCGGTAGGGATGTTGTTTAAATCCACGGCGCCTGAGCCTGGCGAACCGGCTACAAAGCGGCGGCCGTTAACCAGCACCAGAGTGCGGTTGGAACCCAATCCTCTCAGGTCAGTGTTATTCAGACCACTGGCAAAAACAGTGTTGTTGGTGGTTTCCGGTGACAGACCAACCAGGGTATTAGGCATCTTGTGCAGCAGATCTGCTACGTTGGTAACACCTGCTTCAATAAGGCCATCGCCTGTGATCACAGTGACCGGTGTTGGTGCTATCTCCCCTATACGCTTGATTTTTGAACCTGTGACTTCAATACGTTCAAATGTTTCAGGTTTATCTTCAGCATAACTGAAACCTGTAAAAGCGATACTGGTAGCAGCAGCCATAAGGCCGAAGCGAACGGCTTTGGCTGTTGTAGATATGGATGTCATATCTCTCTCCTTGATTATTATTGTAAATCGCCATGCTTGGCTGTGTTTTTATTTTGTTTGTCAAATGTTTCAATGACAAAGATATGATTCAATTTAAACCTAGATTTAGCAACACATGATCATGTTTATTAATTTATAATTAATTTATTTTTAACAATTTAAAAACAAGGTGAGCTGGGTGAGTTAATCGATTAAAATCAATTAATTATATTAAATACTATTGCTGTACAAAAATATTGTGTTGCGCAGATGTTTTAATTTAAACAAATTTGCATCAGTGATAATAGTAAGCAAATGTTTCTATGCCCTTAGTAAGGTGTGTCGTGCGTTAATTAATTGAGCATGTGCATTTTGTTTATTTTTCATACGCCTGAGTTTTTGCTGAACGGAATTAAAATATGGGAACTTTCCGATAGGAACAGGCTCTTTAATAAGGCATGATGTGAGGGGCTCCGGTATATTTAACACCGGATGTATCGTTTAAATTCCGGATTACCGGCTCTGCTCCAAGTGTGCTGGAAGTGCTCTTGAGGAGACGGTAAAGAACCGGCGTGAGGTTAAGGGAAGACCATGTCATTTAATCAATCTTTGAGTAGAGGCAAGAGCGAAGCGGCCCAAGAGGGAACTCTGACATCCAATAACCGTGTCAGTAAAAAAGATATGCGGATAAGCGCGGCTCGCAGGCGAATAGAGGATATTCGAGAACAGATGGCCCTGTCCCGTGAACTGGGAGTGGGAGTGTCGGCAGATGATCTGGACTTTGACTGACAGCCAAGCTATTACTGTCCTTGGAAAGCCCGCATTCAAGCGGGCTTTTGCTGATTAAGCCTGGATTGCGGCGTGATAACGCTCAAAGGCCCGTTCGAGGTCGGCAATCAAATCGTCCGGATCTTCCAAACCTATATGCAGTCTCACCAGGGGCTTGCTGCTGTCCCACTGGGTTGCCGTGCGCAATTTCTCTATGCCGGATATCGCCAGAATAAGGCTTTCGAAGCCACCCCATGAAAATCCCATCTTGAAGTGCTCCATCCCTTCGACGAAGGCAGTCATCGCCTTGCGGTTACCCTCTTTGAGCACGAAGGAAAACAAGCCGTTGGCCGCGCTGAAGTCACGCAGGAAAAACTCGTGCCCCGGGCAACTGGCAAACGCCGGGTGGCGCAGGTGATCCACTTCCGGGCGCTGCGCCAGGAAATTGGCCACTTTGAGAGCATTTTTTTCATGTTGCGCCATTCTCACCCCCAGGGTTCTCAGCCCCCTGGCCGCCAGAAAGATATCGTCTGCAGAGGTGCATTGGCCCATGAGATAGCTGTTCTCCCTCAGGGTATCCCAGTGTGCTTCATTGGCGGTCGCCGTACCCAGCATCACATCCGAGTGACCCACTATGTACTTGGTGGCGGCCTGAATCGAGATATCGACGCCCATCTCAAACGGGCGACAATTGATGGGGGAGGCCCAGGTGTTGTCCAGCATGGTGACCAATTGATGTTCATGGGCGATGCGGCACAGGGTCGGCACATCCTGGACTTCCATGGTGATGGAGCCGGGAGACTCCAGAAACAGCACTTTGGTATTGGGGCGGATAAGATCGCGGATACCGGCACCAATCAAGGGGTCATAGTAACTGGTTTCAATCCCCAGCCCCTTGAGCAGCTTGTCGCACAGATCCCGGGTGGGCTCGTAGACACTGTCTACCATCAGCAAGTGATCGCCGGCCTTCAGAAAAGACAGCAGGGCACCACTGATGGCCGCAGAGCCTGAAGGGTAGAGTGCAGTGCCAACACCGCCTTCGAGTTCGGCAATGGCCGCCTGAAAGGCAAAGTGAGTCGGAGTGCCGCGGCGGCCATAGAACATCTCCCCTTTGGCGCGATTGGCCGTGGCGTGGCGCATCTGTTCCATGCTGTCAAATACGACGGTTGATGCTCGAAACACGGGAGGATTGATCACTCCCTTGCTCCACTTTTTGTCCCGGCCGAGTGAGACCAGCTTGGTGGCTTTCTTCATGGATGCAACTCTTGTTTGTGATGGCGGGGCGGGCGCCCCTTTGAGGCATATTAACATTGAATCTTGTCATTGCCAGTGCGGCGGGCTTGAGACTTGTTCAAGTTGGCCGCGGCTTAAAGCAGCGGCAGGCTGACCCGAATTTCGACACCCGAGCCGTCGCTCAGGTTGCTGGCACTGATATGGCCGCCATGGAAGGCGGTGATAAGCCTGGCGATATAAAGTCCCAGTCCCAGATGCGGTTTGGACTGCATCGTTTGCGGCCGCACTGAGACCATGGATTCGAAGATCTGCTCGGTCATGTTTTCCGGCAACAGTGGCCCTTGGTTTTCCACCCTGAGCAGGGCCTGTTTGCCCTGCACCTTGAGGCTGATGCGGATATCGGTATCGGCTTTGCTGAACTCAATGGCGTTGCTGACCAGCTTATCCATCAGCTGGGCGATATATTCAGGTACGCCGCGCATGGTCAAAGGTTCATCCGGTAACACCAGCACGAAACCTTGTTCCTTGTAAGTCATCTGATACCCGGCGACGCAGCCTGCCACTACCTTGGTCAGCGGGAATTCATCTATCTCGGCCTGGGACAGGGACTCCTCGAGCCGGGTGGCTTCGCTCATGTTGGCGAGGATCAGCCATAAGCGGTTGACCCCTTCCTGGGCGCGGTCGACATACTTGGCCGTGTCCTTGTCCAGTTGCTGCAGACTCAAGTGCTCCAATGAGCTGCGCACCACGGCCACCGGGGTTCTCAATTCGTGGGATAGCCGTGAGGACATGTTTTCCAGATAGTGGGTATATTGCCCAAGCCGGCTGACGATATTGGCAAAACTGCGCGACAGATCGCCGATTTCATCGCGCACTTTTGAAGGTGGAATGGTGTCGCGAACCCGACCCTGGCTGTCGATGGCGCGCTCGGCCTGATCCCTGAGTTTGCGAATGCGGCTGGAGATCCCGGAGGCAAACACAAACAGTGCCAGGGTTCCCATGGCCATCACGGTCAGGATCACATTGAACAGCTTCTCCAGTGCCCGGTTACGCAGGGTACGGATACCATGGGTGGTTTCCTCGGCAACCACGGCGCCCATCACCTTATCGTCAATCCAGATGGGGCTGGCCGCTGCCAACACCACCGCCTTGTTATCCGGTGTCAGGCGCCAGGTGGAGGCCATCTGGCCATTCAGCGCCCGGCGAATATGGCTGCCGCCGAGTTCAGTCGAATCCTGCAGTGAGTCGATAAAATCCATAGGTGGCTTGGTCAGCACTGTGTAGTAGATGGGGTGTAGATAGTCGTGTTCCAGTTTGCCAAAGAAGCTTTCCGGTTGCCGCTCCTCTTCGACCGAGCGGGTCCAGACACTGGAATCGGCGCGGATATCGCCCGACTTGGCCAGCACCCGGCCATGGACATCCACCACCCAGATCCGCGAGCTGTTATGCCCCATGCCTTTGATAATACTTTCAATTTCCGGTGATGGTACCAGAACCGTCCCCAGCTTGTCGGCGCGGTCAGTGGCCGAGGTACCGACTATGGCTTCCAGCCTACGGCTCTTCTTGTTGTTGACATCATGAATGGCAAAACTGAGTTTACTGCCCACCATCTCCAGCGGCATTCTGAGTTCAATATTGTAACCCTTATCGGTTTTCAACCACTGGCCCTGAATGCGGACCTCTGGTGTCACCGGGGCGCTGAGCGCCGGATTTTCAGGCAACTCGAAGGCGCTGAGCCAGCCATCGCGCTTGTTGGCTATGGTATAGCGGCGAAAACGGCCATCCGGGGCCAGGGTGGCGATGGCCAGATAGTCGTTGCGATCCACACTCAGGCTGTTGCGGCCGCGGTAAATCACCTTTGGATCCGTTACCTCGAAAAAGCCGTAAAGGTAGCCGCCATATTTACCGACCATATGGGTAAAGCTTAGCGTTGATTGGCTGTCACTCAAGCGCATCAGGGTATGTTCTTCGCCATAGGTCATGGCGCGATGGCGGTAGGCCTCCCAATCATTGAGGCGGCCATCCAGCTGAATGGGGCCGTTGAGCGGGTAGGCGTAAAGATCGCGGCCCTTTTCTACTTGATTGAGGAAACTGGCCTGACTGTCGAACAGTCTGGGTCTTTCATGCAGCGCCGTAGCCAGGGCCTGAGTGGTCCCTTCCAGGGTTTTCTCCTGGCCGTGACGCAGATATTTCTCCATCTCCCACACATACTGATAGCCAAGCCAGGGCAGGCACAGCAAAAACAGCGACAGTACCAGAGTCTTGGTTCTGAGGCCTATTGGCGGGTGATAAGAGGGGAACTTCAAGATTCGGGATCCCAGCGATAACCCATGCCGTAGACGGTATCTATACAGTCAAAGGCCGGATCGGCGGCGATAAACTTACGCCGGATCCGCTTTACATGTGAGGTAATGGTGCTGTCATCGACATAAATCTTGGCTTCCTGCATCAACTCGGTGCGGCTGCGCACATGGCCGGGATGTTTGGCCAGGGCGTACACCATCCAGAATTCGGTCACTGTCAATTCAATCGGCTGCTGTTGCCAATATACCTGAATTCGATTGGCATCTATGGTGAGGGCGCCGCGCTCCATCAGGGTGTCGGCCGGAGCGCTGCTGCCGGCGAGTTCGCAGCGGCGAAACAGCGCCGCCAACCGCGCCAGCAAATGGGGAAAACTGACATCTTTACTCAGGTAGTCATCGGCACCCAGACGCAGACCACAAACCGTATCGAAGTCGCTGTCTCTGGCAGTGAGAAAAATAATCGGCAGGGTGCCCGACATCGCCCGCAGCGACTGGCATAAGGTAAAGCCACCGTCGATTTCATGCTCCAGACCTATGTCAATAATGGCCAGATCCGGTAAGCGGGTGTTGAAGGCCTGCATCGCCTCGGGGCGGTTGGCGTAAGTCTGTACAGAGTAACCCTGTGATTGCAGCACATCTTTGTAGTTTTCTCTTATTGCAGCTTCATCTTCCACTATGGCAATGCGTTTCATCTGCCTCTTGTTCCTGCCGAGCCTTGAATAGCCGTGACTATACAGGATTTTAGCCGTGAAAAAAGCGATCGTTTCCGATTGCCATTTTGTTGCCACAATTGATAGCCAAAGTGCCATTTTTGCTCCCCAGACTTGCCATTTCAATGGGGTTTAATCATCTCAACGACGAGGAACGCTGCCAGTTTGGCAGCAAGCTCTACAAGACAAAAGGAATCGAGATGATGAAAAAGACCCCCATAGCCTCCCTGCTCATGGCATCACTGTTGCTGACTTCTTCTCTGGCGCACGCCGACAGCCAGCCGAACTTACCGACTCAGGAGAGAGACCACAACGAAGAGTTGGTTGGCTTTGGCGCAGGCGCACTGCTGGGCGCCGTGGTTGGGGGGCCTGTAGGGGCCGTTATCGGTGCCTTCACCGGCGGCATAGTGGGTAAGTCTGTGGGCGATGACGAGCAGCTCAAGAGTCAGCAGCAACAGTTGGCCGAGCAAACCGAACAACTGGCGAGTCTCAGTGAGAAGCAGCGGGCGCTGAAGGAGTTATCGTTGCAATACGCCGATGCCCAGAGCCGCCTCAATGCGATTTCCCGCGACCGGGCTGCCCAGCTCGAAGAGTTGATAGTGGGTATGAATGTGCAGTTTCGTACCGGCACCGCCGAAATCGAACCCCACTTTGCCCGCCAGTTGGACGATTTGGCTTTTGCCATGAGCCTGTCGCCTGAGCTGATGTTGGATCTGACCGGCTATGCCGATCGCCGCGGTAATTCTGATTACAACCAGACGCTGTCCGAGCAGCGGGTTGAGGCGGTGAAAAGTTATTTGATTAGCCAAGGCGTTGCCGAAGAGCGTTTGCAAACCCAGGCTTTTGGCGCCAGTTCACCCCTCAGTGCCAAACAGAGCCGCGAGAGCGACTTCTTTGACCGTCGGGTCACGCTGAAATTGCAGACTCAGGGCGCTGCCCTGGCAGCCAATCAACAAAGCGGCAATTGAGAGGGAACGATAAAATGAATATGGATATCCCTCGGCAGGAAAACGAGCAGTTTCAGAGAATGCCTGCTGCCAGTCACAGCGATTCGGATACTTATTTATGCCGGGCCGTTAACGCCCTGCAATTTTCAGGCTTTGCCCTGCTGGCACTGCTGGTGTTCAACCTGGTGAGCTCGGTTGAAGCCTGGGCCGAGAATGGCCCCCAACTTGCCGAAGAGCCTGCAAGTGCCCAGGCTCAGGAAGGTACCCTTCAACTGATAGATAATCCGCAGTGGCCCGGTGCCGGGGTACTCGCCTTTGGCGACACTCAGGCCCCGGCACTGGCAACCGAAGTCAGTATGAGCATCAGTGGCTGGAGTAACAGAGTCAACGTCACCCAGTCATTCACCAATGATACCCAGGAGTGGATCCACGGCCGTTACCTGTTCCCGCTGCCCAATGAGGCGGCGGTGGACAGCATGCAGCTGAGAATAGGTGAGCGGATCATCGAGGGGGTTATTCAACCAAAGGAAGAGGCCAAGCGCACTTTTGAGCAGGCCAAGGCTCAGGGCAAGCGCGCCAGTTTACTGAGCCAGGAGCGGCCCAACCTGTTCACCACTCAGGTGGCCAATCTGGCCCCGGGGGAAACCCTTAAAGTCAGCTTCAGCTACCAGCAGGCATTGGATTACCGTGATGGTCAGTTTAGCCTGCGCTTTCCCATGACCCACACGCCCCGTTATCTGCCTCAAAGCATGCTGCAAAGCTTCAAAGGCGTGGAAGAGGCGGCGCGGTTGCTGAGCCCTGTGATTGAAGCTGTGGGCCTTGAAAAGATGTTCACCGGCGCTGATGGCGAAAGCTTTGATCTTAAAAGCTCCCAAGCGCAAAGCCCCCATGCGCACAGCAGTGGCCAGGATAATCGCCTCAGTTTGGATATTATCCTGGATGCCGGTTTTCCCTTGCTGTCGCTGGAGTCCCCTTATCATGCTGTTTCTCAACAAACCCTGAGTGATGGCCGTATCCGGGTGCAGCTGCAACAAGACAATACCAGGGCCGACAGCGACTTTGTGTTGCAATGGCAAGCGGATCCGGGCGTTAAGCCCGCAGCGGCGCTGTTCAGCCAGCAAGGCCAGACCCATACCCCAGCACCTTCTTTAGCGCAGGCCGAAGGCCAAGCTGCCAGGGATGAATACAGTCTATTGATGTTGATGCCTCCACAGAACAAAGAAGTGGCCAAGCCCTTGCCCAGGGAGCTTATTCTGGTGATAGATACTTCGGGATCCATGGGGGGAGATGCAATAGTTCAGGCCAAACAGGCACTGCTGTATGCCTTGAGCAGCCTCAAACCGGAGGACAGTTTCAATGTTGTTGAATTTAACTCTGCAGTGCAAACCATGGCGGCAAACTCTTTGCCGGCGACCGCCCACAATATAGGTCGGGCGCAGCAGTTTATTCGCGCCCTGGAAGCCAACGGTGGCACCGAGATGTCCAAGGCGCTGGAGTTGGCATTGAATAATGATTTTGCCGCTCAAAATAAAGTCGGCACGCAAGGTGAGGTTAAGGCGCTCAGGCAAGTGATTTTCATGACAGATGGCGCCGTAGGCAATGAACAGGCGCTATTTGAACTGATTAAAGACAGGCTCGGCGAAAACCGCCTGTTTACCGTAGGCATAGGCAGTGCCCCCAACTCCCACTTTATGCAGCGCGCCGCCGAGCTGGGGCGGGGCAGCTTTACCTATATTGGCAAGATGCAGGAGGTGGAGCAAAAGGTGGTTGCCTTGCTGGAAAAAATCTCCGCTCCCAGGATCACAGATGTGTCGCTGCGCTACCCTGACGGCACAGTGCCGGATTACTGGCCGGCACAAATTCCGGATCTCTATCAGGGTGAGCCGGTATTGGTGAGCATCAAACAGCGTAGTAATGCCCAAAAGGCAGTTATCGTATCCGGTCTTATCGATGGCCAATTCTGGCAGCAGGAGCTGGCGCTCAATGCCAAGACTGAGCCCAAAGGGCTGGATCTTATCTGGGCCAGAAAACAGATAGCCGCGCTGGAGCTGGCCAAAGATGCTGCCAACAGTGAACGCATTGAACGCCAGGTCACAGCGCTGTCGCTTAAGTATCACTTGGTCAGTCCGTACACCAGCCTGGTGGCAGTGGATGTCACCCCGGTCAATCCGGACGCCGCGGCGACCCGGGAAGGGCAAGTGGCCAGTCATGCGCCCAAGGGCTGGCAGGGCAAGTTGCCGCAGACCGCCACCGACAGCCGGCTGATGTTGCTGCTGGGGTTGGCAAGTTTGCTGGCGGCGCTGATGCTGGCGGCTTTCCCCAGGGCCTTTGGCGGCCGTGCTTGTGAGGGGGCGGGGCGATGAGTCAGGCTCATCAGGCCCTGACAGCAGGCGCTATGCCCTCGGTCAATAGGGGGCGCTTTAGCGATATCTGCTCAATAGTGATAGTTGTTCTGGTCGTGGCGGGTTCGGCCATGCTGGTTAAAGGAGGATATATGCAAGCCAAAGCCATGTTCGCCCAGTTTTTGATTGAAAAGGCCTGGGCCAAGAGTCTGACTGACGGTCAGGCACACAAACCCTGGTCCTGGGCCGATACCCACCCTACGGCCAAATTGTGGATAGGCAAGCATGAGCCACTCTATGTGCTGGCCGGGGCCAGTGGCCGTAACCTGGCCTTTGGACCGGCGCAGATGCTCTCGGGAGCCGGTGCCGGAGAGACAGGCAATACCGTGATTGCCGGTCACAGGGATACCCATTTCGCGATTCTGGCCGGGGCCAGGGTGGGGCAGGAGATCCGCTTGCAGGGCATGGATGGTCAGATCCATTTTTATCGAATACGGGCTACCGCAGTAGTGCATGAATCTGAGACACCTTGGTTGATGGGCAGTGATGAGCGGCTATTGACGCTGATCACCTGTTATCCCTTCGACAGCCTGAGTGGCGGTGCCGAGCTTAGATTTGTGGTGCAGGCAGAAGCCTTGCAGACGCTGGCGGTTTCAGCCTGATATCGGCATCACCCGATTGCGGCCCAAACGCTTGGCTTCATAGAGCAAGGTGTCGGCGCGTTCGGTAAGGGATTGGCGGGTATCCATTTGCTGCCACTCGGCAACCCCGAAGGAGGCGCTGATATTGCTGATGAGCTGGCCTTTGCGTCTGTCTCTGACGCTAACCTTCTCCAGTGCCCGCCTCATGGCTTCGGCCAGTTGCCGGGCCACTCTCAGCTGACTGGTCGGCACCAGAATAGCGAACTCTTCACCACCGAAACGATACAACTTGGTGCCGTCACGGCAACTATCCTGCAGACGCTTGGCCACCGCCTTGAGCACCTGGTCCCCCAAAAGATGCCCATATTCATCGTTGAAACGCTTGAAGTGATCCACATCCACCAGAATAAGGCAGCAACCCTTCGGTGACTGACTCAACAAGCTATCGAAGTCGGCATCGAAGGCGCGGCGGTTAAGGCAGCCGGTGAGTGCATCAAACAATATGTCTTTTTCGGTGTTTTGCAGCTGTAGCCGCAGGCTGTCTATCTCCTGCTGGGCCTTGCTCAGTTGCGAGCTCAAATAATCCGTGCTGCTGCGAATATCATCCGAGTCTTTCACCAGGGCTCGGACCATGCCCATCACCTGTTCAAGATCCATGGCGTCTTGATCCAAGCGGCTCAGACGGCCGAAATTACGCTCGATTTTGGCGCGAAAGCTGTCGGCATCGCAGCTGGTATCCTTGAGCGACTGCGACAGCTCGGTCGCTATCGCCTCCATACTCTGGCGAATATCTCTGACATCCAGTTCATCTTCCGGGGCCAGATGATGACGGTAGAGGAGTTCCGCAGTGGAGGGCGGACAGGTGTTGTACTGGCTGACGGTTTGATCCAGGCTGGCATTGAGTGCCGGATTGCGCTCGCTGACATAGGCATACCAGAGCGCATAGTTGACCGGCGTCGTCGGTATCCGATATTTCAACATCAGCGGTAAGGCTTTTTTCAGGTATTGGGCGGCTTGCTGAAGCAGAGTCATGGCGATGGAGAAGCTCATTGTTGATGCAATTACCCATTCAGCTTGACATAAATCAGGCCGCTTGTGGATCCAAAGGCTCACGCAATGTCACCTTGTTGCGCCGATTGCCGAATGCTGCGCCGCTGTTACAATGGCTGAACAAAATAGATAATAGCAAGGAATGAAGTCGTGAAATTTACCTCTGTGTGTAGCCTGTTGGCCACACTGTTAACGCCTGCTCTGGCGTTGGCTGTTCCCTTTGAACTGGATGAATCCCGCTATCGCCAGGATGTGAAAACCCTTGCCAGCGATGCTTTTGGAGGCCGTGCGCCTTTGTCGGCAGGTGAACAGCTGACCTTGGATTACCTTACCGAGGCTTTCAAGGCGACAGGGCTTGAGCCTGGGTTTGGCAACAGTTATCTGCAAGCCGTTCCTATGGCCAGGATCAGCGCAGATCAGAATATGCAGCTTAAGCTGGGTTCAATGAGTTTCAGCAATGGCGAGGAGTTTACCGCCCGCACTCAAAGAGTGACGCCGAAGGTGGAGCTGCAAGACAGCGAAGTGGTATTTGTCGGCTACGGTATCAATGCCCCGGAATACGGCTGGAATGACTTTGAAGGCCTGGATGTTCGTGGTAAGACCCTGATTGTGCTGGTCAATGATCCCGGCTTTGCCACTCAGGATCCCCTGGTATTCAAGGGCAATGCCATGACCTATTACGGTCGCTGGACCTATAAATATGAAGAAGCGGCCCGTCAGGGCGCCGAGGCCGTGTTTATTGTGCATGAAACTGCGCCCGCCGCTTACGGTTGGGGAGTGGTGCGTAACAGCAACACCAATACCAAGTACACCCTGGTGGATAAAGACAACAACGCATCATCGGTTGGCGTGATGGGGTGGATCCAGCACGATAGCGCCAAGAAGCTGTTCAGCCAGGCGGGTCTGGACTTTGACACCTTGAAGCTACAGGCGGTCAATAAAGGCTTCAAGGCGGTGCCGTTGAAACTCAAGGCCAATCTGACCTTGAACAACAAGATAGAACTGGCGCAATCCTACAATGTGGCGGCCCTGTTGCCTGGAACCGAGCGTAAAAATGAATACTTGGTGATGCATGCTCACTGGGATCACCTGGGAAAGACCATTGAAGATGGCAAGGAAGTGGTGCTCAACGGCGCTGTGGATAATGCCTCCGGTGTAGCCGGTGTTCTGGCACTGGCAAAGCATTTCAAACAGCAAAAGGGCATTGATGCCCCGAAACGCTCGATTCTGTTCAGCGCCTTTACTGCCGAGGAAACCGGACTCATTGGCGCCCAGTACTTTGCTGAAAATCCTCCGGTTCCCACCAAGCAACTGGTGGCATTTCTCAATATAGACGGCATGAATATGGGCAAAGGCGTGGATTATATCCTGCGTTATGGTGAGGGCGTGTCAGAGTTGGAGCGGTATCTGAATGATGCCGCCAAAGGGCAGGGACGCAGTGTCAAGGCCGATCCGCGACCGCAAAATGGCTTGATGTTCCGCTCGGACCATTTCGCTCTGGCCAAGGAAGGGGTACCCGGCTTGCTGTTTATGAGTTTGGGAGATACAGACCCGGATTATATTGCCCACAAATATCATAAGGCAGCCGATGATTATGACCCCAGCTGGAGTCTGGATGGGGTTCGGCAGGACTTGGCCTTGATAAGCGATATTCTGGCACGGTTGGCCAACAACAATGACTGGCCCCAATGGCTTGAAGATTCGGATTTCAAGAAACGTCGGGCTCAGGATCTGCGCTGAGAAGGATGCTGTAAAGCGCAAACCGGGGTTCTGTCCCCGGTTTTTTACATTGGTCTTAGAAGCGATAGCTGACAGATAACATGGGGCCGATAAAACTATAGTAAATATTGTAGTCGGCCACTTTTACCTCGGCATTGGATGTGCTCTGACGCACATCCACATCTACCTTGTAATAGTTGTACGCCACACTGATGTCCCAGTTGTCACTCAGCGCTGTTTTCATACCGGCTCTGATATCGACCAATGAGCCTTCGAGGTCATCCAGACGCACGGAAAAATATTGGGCATGTAGATTAAGTTGCCAACCTGGCGCCAGTTCATAGTCACCAAAGAGGCCGATATTCGGCAAAGGTGCAGTCACACTTTCATCTACCACTCTGGGAATAGGTTGAGCGCTGCAGATATTGCCGCTGAGTTCTGAAGTTGCACAGGCGCCAATGGAACCCTCAAAACTGCTGTCAATCAACATAGTGTGCAAGCCGACACTGACCCCTATGTTATAACCGTTGCCCTGAAACAGATCATAGCCATAGCCAATACGAACGATATCAATATTAAGGCTTGTGCCTAATTGGCCCCCGGCCTTGACGTCATAAACAGTGTCATCAATCTGGATTTGAAATGGCCTGCTGACGGCTTGAGTTTCGGCGCTGCGATGCAGTTGTTTCCAGTCGATATAGATATGGTGTCTGTCGTTGAAGCGATATCCCAATTCAAACAAGGGCAGAAACTCATTTTCCGCCAACTGCAGATCCGATTCGAAATCCAGTTCGAAATCGTTGCCTAACAAGGGATCTGTGACTTGCATATTGGTGTCGGACTGGGAATAGAAACCACCTATATTCAGACTCCACTCGCCGGCCTGAGCAGAGTTGGCCGCGCAGCAGAGCAGGAGTAGTGTCAACACCAGTCTTGAACCCGAAATGTTAATTGAATGTGTTATCAACAATGGGGTGATCTCTTTTTATTACTCAGATAATCCAAGTGCCTTCTCAGAGATTCCTTATCCGGGGTAATTCGGCACATGCGCGGTTTGAGTGCTTTTGGGTTCGCTCTTGGGGCGACACTTCTTGTATTTTCGGATGCTGAAAATCCGCGCGGTTGCAGAGAGTCTAAACCAGAATAGTGCTTTGTGTGAATAAAATGTTTGTAAAGTTATCGATTTTTATGATCCGCAACAAAAAAGCGCTCCGTTAATGGAGCGCTTCAGTCTGATATTAAAGCTCGTGTTCGGATCAGCCCTTGGACTCGCTGCTGTCGCTTTTCTTGGAGTCCTTGTTGAACATGCCCAAACGGATACGGATAAAGTGCAGTACTTGTGCCGCGATATCCAGATTGAGGCAGGATTCCAGTCCTTCAAAGCCCGGCGAGGAGTTGGCCTCGCAAATCTTGTAGTGACCATTATCGAATAGCAGATCGATTCCGGCGACATCCAGATCCAAAATATTGGCGGTCTGGGTTGCCAGCCACTCTATTTCAGGCGTCACCGCAAAGGGGCTGGCTGAGCCACCGGCGCTGACATTGGCTTTGAAACTGTCCTCTTGGCCGCGTCTCTCATAGCATCCCGCTACCCGGCCACCTATGGTAAAGACTCGCAAGTCCCGACCGTGACTGTTGGAGATAAACTCCTGCAGAATAATGTTGGCATTCTTGTTGGTGGCCTCGATAAGCTGCATCAGATCATCGAACTCGCGCGCCTTGTGCGACAGAAACACACCGCTGCCTTGCGAGCCGGACAGTGTCTTGATCACTACAGGAAAACCCAAGTGACGTTCAACCAGGTCAACATCCACCGGGAATTTCACCAGCATGGTCTTGGGAGTTGGCAGATTCTTTTCGGCCAATAGTTGCTGGGAAAATAGCTTGTCTTTAACGGTTTCTATCGCCTTGGAAGAGTTAAGGCAATAAACGCCAAGACGTTCCAGGTGGCGGATAATCGCCAAGGCAAAATAGGTGGTACCCGAGCCCATACGGGGAATAATAAAATCGGGCAACTCCACTGGTTGCCCGTTCAGTAAAATACTCTTGTTGTCCTCTCGGGTCACTGTGAGGTCAAACTCATCGGGAGCATAGACCTCAAGTTCGATATTGTCGGCCTTGGCAGCCTCCAACAATCGGTTAATTTCATACAATTCAGGTTTTAGCTGAGTCGCGGTCTCTTTATATAAAATCCAACCACGCATTTAGTCGCAAACCCTAATTTTCATTGGTCATCCTCTAGTTCAGGCTCATCCTGAACATCGTCATCTATCATATCGTCAAGATACTCAGCATCGGCCTTTTTCACCAAATTGGTGCCGACAACTGCGTAGAAAGGCTTCCCAGAAGCCAACTTGACATACTTTACCCAGATCTTTTCCAACAAGCTACCGGGAGCGGAATTTCCGCGGACAACTTCAACAAAATGACTCTCCTCCGGATTTCGGGGGGCTTGGCGTCCTTCCGCCAGAGCCTGCATGGCAACGCCATGTTTTTCGAGTAATTCTGCTTCGTTGTAAGTAAAATCCCCGCTGCGGCGAAAGCCTTTGGGGAAGTTCTTGTCGTCATAGAAACGGCGTTCGCTGACGAAACTCTCATTGGCGGCTTGTTGCATAGATGCACTCTGCAGTGCCGATGGTGAAGGAGTCGTGGTCAACATGGCGATATTCCTTACAAAATGGTTCTTGAGGAGATTTGCAAGCAGAGTATTGGCTAGTATGATTGATTTATAAATCAAAAAAATTTGTCTATGACGATAAAGAATTTTTTATGGACACGGATTTACTCAAAACATTTCTGGAAGTTTCCCATACCCGCCATTTTGGGAAGGCCGCCGAGAACCTCTATCTGACCCGCAGTGCAGTATCTTTCAGGGTAAAGCAGTTGGAGAGTATTCTCGGCGTTGAGCTGTTTGAGCGGCAGCGAAACAACATACAACCGACCCCGGCCGGGGTGCGGATGCTGGCGCATGCCGAAGCGGTACTGACCGCCTGGGAGCGGGCCAAACAGGATATCTCCTTGAGTGAGCACCAGTCGGTACAATTGGTTATCGGCGCGGCGCCCAATATTTGGGACGCATATCTACAGGGATATATGCAGGGTTTACATCAGGGGCTTGCCGGAGTGGCGCTGCGCACCGAAATTCTGGCGTCGGCGGCGATGACCAAACAGCTGATGGACCGGACGCTGGATCTGGCCATTGCCTTTGATCCCCCTAAGCTGGACGAGTTTGAACTGTTGCAGATAGGGGAGGTGTCACTGCATCTGGTGAGCACTGCTGCGGCGTCCTCAGTGACTGAGTTGGCAGGCAGGCATTACATCAAGGTCGATTGGGGCACGGCGTTTAATATTCAACATGCCAGAGACTATGCCGAGTTACCCATTCCCGTGCTGCATACCGGCTCGGCCCGTATTGCGCTGGACTTTCTGCTCAATAATGGCGGCAGTGCATTTTTACCGCAAAACATGATAGAACCTTATCTGGCGAAAGGGGAGCTGTTTGTGATTGATGATAAAACACCGCTCAGACGTAATGTCTATGTAGCCTACTTGCCGGGCAATGACCGCCTGGAGCAGATACTGCAAGCGGTCAACTACCTCAGAAGTCAGTTCTAAACTTGACCGGGCATTGAGCGTTTTGCCTTGATGCCCGGTTTCCTTACTGAAGCACTCAAAATACCAAAGCGTGCATCAACATAGCAAAGCGCTTTAGAACACCAGAGGCCAGATAACCACGGCCCAGGTCAGGCCGCATAAACACAGGCTGATAAAGACCGCTGCCGAGGCAATATCTTTGGCCTGGCCGCTCAAGGGATGAATTTCATCGCCCACTCTGTCGACTACGGCTTCAATGGCAGAATTCAACAGTTCGGTAATAATGACGATAAATACCGTTGCTATCAGCAGTAATTTTTCTGTCTTGGCCACATCCAGATATACCGCCAGCGGGATCATTAACAATGCCAGTACGGCTTCCTGACGAAAGGCGGCTTCATGTTTCCAGGCTGAGTTCAGTCCTTTCATGGAAAAGCCGGTGGCGCGGAAAATGCGTTTCAGTCCGTGGTTGTTGGCGGGTTTCATATTCTCTCAATTCTTGATCTGTGGCTATGGCCGGTTGCTGTATAAAGACCCGCTGAACAGTGAAAGGTTCCTGGGTTAATGGGGTTGCAACTTGTCGCTCCTTTATTGACCTCACGTTGGTCACTCGTGACTAGTTTGGCTATTAGTGCAGTGGCGCTGAGGTTTCCAAGGTGCGGCGGCATTATAGCAGCTCATCTTGCCGCTGATATAACAGTTCCTGCACCTATCAAGGGTGTTTGGCCGTTATTATGCCAAGGCGGAAGGTTTGGCAAAGGGGGAGGGTCGTTTCGATAATCGTTACACTAGTTGTCACCATAACTGCCAAGACTTTCTATACTCTTTATAGTTTTGGTCTTTATAGTTTTGATCCTTGTAGTTATGGTCTCTGCTATAGGATGTAGCAGGCAATTGGCCGACAGCCAGGGAGGGCTTATGCAATATTCGCAATCTTTACCGATAACAGCATACCTTAAATGTTTTCCGGCCATGCTGTTACTGCTGCAAACTTTTCTGCTGGCCTTGTCTTTTCTGATCTCGTTTCCGGCGGGCGCCGATAGAGAATTGCCGGCCCCGGAGCTGGCCGGTCGTTGGCAACAACAGAAGGCCGAAATCAAGGATTTCCTTGTCAGTGAAAAACTCGATGGTGTCCGCGCCAGATGGGACGGCAGGCGTTTGCTGAGCCGCTCGGGCAGAGTGATTCCTGCACCAGTTTGGTTTGTGAAAGACTTTCCTGCAGTGGCACTCGAAGGAGAACTTTGGGGCGGCTATCACAGCTTTGATACTGCATCACTGCTGGCCAGAGGTTTAGGCGAAGCAGACTCCTGGCGCCAGCTGGGCTTTTATCTGTTCGATGCCCCCGGGCTGACAATGGCGTTTGCCGAACGTTATCAGGCGTTCAAGCAGTATCACCAACTGACCCCTTATCTCTATGTCATTGAGCAGCGGCGTCTGAGCAGCACGCAAGAGTTACATCTGTGGTTACAACAGGTGGTGGCCAAAGGGGGCGAAGGCCTGATGGCGCACCGCATCGATGCCATGTATCTGGCGGGGCGCAGTGACGCCTTGTTAAAACTCAAACCTGTGGAAGATGCCGAGGCGAAAGTGCTGGCGATACTTCCGGGAAAGGGCAAGTATCAAGGCATGATGGGCGCCTTGCTGGTGGAAACCGAGGCTGGGGTAAGCTTTCGCTTGGGAACAGGTTTCACCGATGCCGAGAGGGCTTCACCGCCACTTCCCGGAACCTGGGTGACTTTTGCTTTCTCCGGGCTGACCTCGGGCGGCAAGCCTAGGTTTGCCCGCTTCCTTAGGGTAAGATCCGACTATCGACTCAGTTTCCCGGCAGAGGTTATTGAGGCAAAAGTCTCTGTCGCCGACCCGGCTGCGGAACGCAATCCTGCCGAGTCAGCCAATAAGGAACCTTAAGGTGGAATTTCAAAGCGTGCCAAGTGTCAATGAGGGTGAAATCAACCGTATCTTAATGGTTTGTATGGGCAATATTTGCCGTTCACCAAGCGCTGAAGCTGTGGCCCGGGCCAAGGCTCAGGCCATGGGGCTGACACTGGAGTTGGATTCTGCCGGTACCATAGGCTATCACGCTGGGGAGTCGCCGGACAGGCGCGCCCGCGCCGCCGGTGAGCGGCGCGGGCTGGACTTTTCAGGGATCAAAGCCAGGCAGGTGTGCGCGCAGGACTTTGCTCATTTCGATCTTATTCTGGCGGCCGACCGTGAGAATCTTCAGGCCCTATATGAGGCTTGTCCGCAGATTTACAAACACAAGCTGGCCTTGATGCTGGACTTTGCCGATACTCCCATCTGGGAAGTCCCGGATCCTTACTATGGTGGCGATAGCGGATTTGAGCAGGTTTTGGATCTGTTGGAGTTGAGTATTGCCGGGCTGTTTGCCCGGATCCAGGCCGCCAGGCCCAGGAGTATCCCGCCAGTGCGTTGAGCGGTTCTGCAAAGGACTAACATTAAGCTTATGCGGAATTTAGTTGGATAATTGGTCGGATAAGTGACAAACAAAAACAGGCCACGATTTGTGGCCTGTTTCCGTTAAGCTTGCTTCTTGGGGGAAGCTTAACCCTGATGGCGTTTGCCAGCGCGCTTGAGCTTGTCGGCTTCTTTCTTTGCCTGCTTCAGGGCTTCTTTCTCTGCCAGCAGCTTGGCCACTTCCGCCTCTTCTGCCTGGGCCATTTCCGGCGTTTCCAGTGACAGCTGGCCGATTTTCCCAGAGCGGAATTCATGCAGCAGCAGTTCCGAGGCCTTGTGCAAATCGATATGACCGCCGCTTCTGAGGGCGCCGCGCCTGCGGCCTATCTCTTCGAGCAATTCGATATCGGTGGCGGGCAGGGAGGTCAGCTTATAACGCTCCATCATCGCCTCCGGGTAAGCATGCAGGAAATAAGCTGCAGCAAACAGGGCCACATCCTCATATTCCATGGCGGTGTCCTTGATGGCACCTGTGACCGCCAGACGATAACCCGAGGCTTCATTGTCCACCTTGGGCCAAAGGATCCCCGGCGTGTCGGACAGCACTATGCCGTTTTTGAGGTTGATCCTTTGCTGCGCCTTGGTCACCGCAGGTTCATTACCTGTTTTGGCAATCACCCGGCCGGCCAGGGTGTTGATGATGGTGGACTTGCCCACATTGGGGATGCCCATGATCATGGTGCGAATATCCTTGAGCGCACCTTCGCTCACGGGAACCAGTTTGCGGCATAGCTCGGGGATCTTTCTGACCATGGCAGGTTGCAGGGTAGTGATGGCTTGTGCCCGCACTCCTTGTTCCTGCTCCAGGTACTCAATCCAACGATTGGTTATCTCGGGATCGGCCAGATCAGACTTATTCAGCAACTTGATACAAGGCTTGTCCTGGCGCAGCTTGGCCACCATGGGGTTTTCACTGCTGTAAGGTATTCGGGCGTCCAGCACTTCGATCACCAGATCTATCTGAGGCATCACCTCTTCTATCTCTTTGCGGGCCTTGTGCATGTGTCCCGGATACCATTGAATCGCCATCTATTGCTTATCCTGCTGAAAACTGAAAAAAGAGCGCTATTGTAGCATTCCGAACTGAAAAAAGCGCCCGCAGGCGCTAGATAACCCCAAGTTCGCGCAGGCGCTCCATCAGGTAGCTGTCGGCGGTATAGCGCTCTGACAGCACAACGTCGGGACGAGGATGCAGGAACAGCGGCAGTGAGATCCGCGACTTGCTCATATCGGCGCCTTCCGGGTTGATCACCCTATGAGTGGTCGATGGGAAGTAACCGGCGGAAGCCTCCTGGAGCATATCGCCTATGTTTATGATAAGGTTGCCAAAATCGCTGGGAACATCCAACCATTCTCCGTCGAGGCTCTTCACTTGCAGCCCGGGCTCGTTGGCGGCGGGCAATACGGTGAGCAGGTTGATATCCTCATGGGCAGCGGCACGAATGGCGCCTGGGGTCTCATCGCCAGTCATCGGCGGATAATGCAGTACCCGCAGCAGCGTCTTGTGGCTATTGGCTATCATTTGCGACAGCGCTGTGCGGTAGTTGGCTGCCACCTCGGCAGGCGAGTGCACCTCGACCCAGTCCAGAAGCTCGGCGGCCAGCGCATTGGCTTCTTGGTAGTAGGTGAGGATATTGTCCTGCAATTGCTCAGGAATGCGGCCCCAGGGGTAGACGTGAAAGTACTCTTTGATGTCTTTGACCGTATGGCCTTTGGCGGTTTCTGAAATGCTCGCCGGAAAGAAACCATCCTGGGTTTCCGGCTTGAACATGAAGGCCTGCTTCTCTTCACTGTTGAAGAACTCCTGCCAGTCGCGGTAGATATCCTGCACCAAGTGTTGTGAAATAGGGTGGTTGCTCAACACGCCAAAGCCGGTGCTGCGCAGGGATTCTACAAAGCGCTCGGCAGCATCTGCGGCGCGATAGTCTATGGTTTCCAGTTTCATCATCATCTTTCTTGGTTATTTTTTATTGACCCGATACTTGTGTCTCTATGGACATTTTGTTGGCAGTCGGGTGACCCGGGCGCAAGTCTACCTTGATGTCTTTATAGGGGCAACGTAAAGTGATCCAAGTCACTTTTATGGCTCTGTGTAACTAGAGTGAAGGGTAACCGCTGCAATTTGGGTCTTATGGGTTACGCAGAGTAATCGAGGAGCGTTAAATGAAACCCCTGAACGAGTTTGAGCGTTATGTCATCGAGGAAAAAGGCACAGAGCGCCCTTTCAGTGGAGAGCTGTATCAACACAATGCCAAGGGGCGATATCTTTGCCGCAAATGCGGCGCCCCATTGTATTTGTCCGAGCATAAATTCAATGCCCATTGTGGCTGGCCCGCCTTTGACGATGAAATTTTTGGTGCTGTCACCCGGATACCCGACGCCGATGGTCGCAGAACCGAAATTGTCTGCAGTCAATGTGGTGGTCATCTGGGACATGTGTTTGAAGGAGAGGGGTTAACGGCCAAGAATTTGCGACATTGCGTCAATTCTGTCTCCATGGTCTTTGAGGCCGTAGATGATGCCGAGGCTTTGCAGCCGGCAACTGAAAAGCGTTTGGAGACAGCCACCCTGGGCGGCGGCTGTTTCTGGTGCTCAGAGGCGGTATTTTTAAGCTTGGCCGGGGTTACGCAAGTGACTTCCGGCTATGCCGGCGGCGCGGCAAAAGATGCCAACTACAAGGCGGTATGCAGCGGCGCAACCGGCCATGCCGAAGTGGTGCAGATAGTTTTTGACCCCACTGTCATCAGCTATGCCGAGCTGTTGGAGGTGTTCTTTGCCAGCCATGATCCCACCACCTTGAATCGCCAGGGTAACGACTTGGGGCCTCAGTATCGTTCGGTGATTTTCGCGCACTCGGATAAGCAGCTTGAGGTGGCGTCCTCCATGATTAAAGCGCTGGATGAGGAAGGCTTATTCGGCGCACCTATAGTGACAGAGTTGACCGCCTATGATGGTTTCTATCCGGCGGAGGACTATCATAACGACTATTTTGCGCTTCATGGTGAGCAGCCTTATTGTGCCTTGGTGATCAAACCCAAGCTGGATAAGGTGAGGCGGCGTTTCAGTGCCAAGCTGAAGTAGAATAGAAAAAACGGCAAGCCTCAGCTTGCCGTTTTTTTAAGGTCTGGACAGTGTTAAATTATGAGTCCAACTTGTCGTCGGCAATCTTGTATCTGGGATCTTCAATCAGATTGACTTCCACCAGATCGCCGGCCTTGTGCAGCAACTGTTTGCAGTCGTTGGAAAGATGACGAAGATGCAGGCGTTTGCCTTGATTCACATAGCGCTCGGCCAAGGTGTCTATGGCATCCAGAGCCGAGTGGTCACAAACCCGGGATGACTGGAAGTCGACCACGACATCCTTGGGGTCATTGTTGGCATCGAACAACTCAAGGAACGAAGCCGCCGAGCCGAAAAACAGTGGGCCATTGAGACGGTAAACCGCCCAACCGTTGGCATCTATGCTCTTTTGAGCACTGATCTGTTTGGCATGCTCCCAGGCAAATACCAGCGCAGATACTATCACCCCGACAAATACCGCAATCGCCAGATCGGTAAATACCGTCACCACAGTCACCAGCACAATAACAAAGGCATCGTGCTTGGGCACCTTACGCATCACTTTAAAGCTGGCCCACTCAAAGGTTCCCAGCACCACCATAAACATGACCCCGACCAAGGCGGCCAGCGGGATCATCTCGATAAAGGCGGCGGCAAACAGAATAAAGCACAGTAAGGTGAGGGCGGCGGTGATCCCGGAAAGACGACCGCGGCCCCCTGAGTTGATGTTAATCATCGACTGACCAATCATGGCGCAGCCACCGATGGCACCGAAAAAGCCACTGGTGACGTTACCCACGCCTTGGCCGACACATTCCTTGTTGCCACGGCCGCGGGTCTGGGTCATCTCATCGACCACTGTCAGAGTCAGCAGAGATTCAATCAGGCCAACAGCTGCCAGGATAACGGCATAGGGCGCTATGATATAAAGGGTTTCCAGGTTAAAGGGCACGGCCGGAATGGCAAAGCTTGGCAGGGTACCGGCGATAGTTGCCTCAGGATTACCGCTCATATTGCGCAAATAATCGAGCACGTTGCGGGTATCCAAATCCAGGCCTACCACCAGAGCGGTTACTGCCAGTATGGCCACCAGGGATGAAGGCACGGCTGTGGTCAGTTTAGGCAGAAAATGTATGATGGCCATAGTCATGGCTATCAGCGCCAGCATCAGCCAGATATCTGCACCGGGCAACCAGGCCATCTCCTCTTCGCCGACTTTGACTTGAAATTGCCCCAGTTGCGCCAGGAATATCACTATGGCTAGGCCGTTGACGAAGCCTATCATCACAGGATAAGGCACTATGCGGATGAACTTGCCAAGACGCAGTGCTCCGGCGGTAATTTGAATTACCCCGGCCAGCACTACGGCAGCAAACAGATAGCTGACGCCGTGAGACACCACCAGGCTGGTCATGACCACGGCCATGGCGCCGGTGGCGCCTGAGATCATGCCGGGACGGCCGCCGATGAGGGCCGTGATCAGTCCCATGATAAAGGCGGCATAAAGGCCCACCATAGGTTCTACTTTAGCAACGAAGGCAAAGGCTACCGCTTCGGGCACCAGCGCCATAGCAACCGTTAGGCCGGAGAGTATATCCGCCTTGTGACTGCTGGTTTTATGGCGTATCAGTTCAAACATTCAGCTTGGGATCCCATCTTGAGGGTTAAAAACAAAGTTGCGCATACTAGCAAAATTTCTGTTGTGACAGAAGTGTGAAGCAGATCAAAATAAAAAAACCATGCCCGAGGGCATGGTTTTTTCTCAGCAACACTTAGGTTCAGGGACGGGCCATATCTGACTCGGCGCTGTTACCATGGCTCTTGCGTGGCGCGGTTTCGCCATTGGCCAGATACTCTCGGCCTTTGGGCACTTCAACGTGAGCACGTTGATCCACCTGTGGCTTGGTTGTATCTGAGCCAACCATGGTGCTGAAGCGACTGACTCTTGGTGCGGCGCTTGCCTGGGTTGTTGCAGGTGCTGCTGCCGGGCTTTCCTTGGCTTGATTGCTTGCCTGACGCGCAGGGCGGCTGATAGCAGCCGGCTTGGCCATAGGGGCTGAGGCGGCGACGCTTGCCGATGCAGTTTCTGCCTTGGGCTTGGCTGCTGCGACTTCAACAGTTTTAGCCTTGGGTGCTTCGCTCGCTTTCTCTACTGCCTTTGATGGCGCAGCTTCGACTGGCTCAGCTTTCGCAACTTCAGCTTTTTCAGCTTTGGCTTCAGGCGCTGGTTCGGCTTCTGCTGTTTTGGGCTCAGCCTTTACCTCTACTTCGGCGGCTTTTGCATCGGCAACGGCTTCTACCTTGGCAGCGACCTCGGCTTGAGGCTTTGTCTCAACCTGAGCTTCGGCTTTGGTTTCCGCTTTGGCTTCAACCTGAGGAGCCGGCTTGGCTTCAACCTGAGGAGTCGGCTTGGCAACAACTTGAGGTTCAGCTTGTGCTGGCTCTTGAGCTTTGTCGGCAGGCTTTGCTTGCTCAGCATCGACTTCAACGGCAGCAGCCGGCGCTGATGCCTCGGTAACAACCACTTCTTTAGCGTTATTTGCTGCTTCAGTGGCTGCTTTTTCAGTGCTTACCTTTTCAGGGCTTTCGGACTCTTCGCCTTCCTGTTCGGTACGGCGGCGACGCTGACCGGCAGCACGCAAATGACGAGGGCTGCGGCGGCTACGGCGTTGTCCTTCGCGCTTGGGCTTATCGTCTTCTTCAGCGCTCTCGATGGCTTCGGCATTACTTTGAACACCACTATCTTGAACACTGGTTTCAGCGATTTGCTCAGCATTGACAACAGGGCTGACTTCGGCGCTTGCCTGAATGTCTTGTGAAACATCTGTACCTTGGGCTTTAGTGGCAACCTGAGTTGACTCTTCACCCTTCAGCTCGGTAGTGGTTTCGCTCTTGGCTTCTGACTTGGCTTCAACTTTGGCCTGAACTTCCATTTCCTTGGACTCAGCCTGAGCTGCGGCAGGCTTACGGCGGCTGCGGCGTGGTTTGTCGGCTTGCTCGGCGTTATCCTTGTTACCTGTCTCTTTGGCGCGAGTCGGCTTGGTCTCGGTTTTTGTCTCGACCTTTACTTCAGGTTTGGCCTGGGCGCTGGCTTTCACTTCGGCGCTGGTTGCCTCTGCTGTGTTATCAACGGCTTCCTGTGCATCGTTGGCCTCAATGCGCACTTTACGACGCAGGTTGCGACGTTGGCGACGCTCACGGGCGGCTTCCTGTTTTGGTTCCTGCTCGCTTTCGTCACGGGCCTTGCTGCGGCTCTTGCGTTCATCCAAAGCTTCAGACTTGGGAGCCTTGTCGCTACGGTCACTACGGGTTGGTTTACCGGAGTCGTTTGCCTGGCGCTTGTTGCCTTGTTCGTCCTTATCACGGGCAGGGCGCTCGTTAGCGGCCGATTTGCGGTTGCGGCTACGTGAATCGCGGTTAGCGTCTTTGTCATCACCACTCTTGCGACGTCTGTCGTTGCGGTCATTGCGACGGTTACGGCGGTTGTTCTGGCCGTTGCTTTCCTGATTGTCTTTAGTGCTCTTTTCCTGCTTCTTGTCGGCTTGTGGCTCGGAAGAGGAGAAGAGGGCACCCAAGGCGGCAAAGAAACGGGAAATTATCCCGGGCTTGGCCGCTTCAGTCGCTGCGGCTTTGACCGCTGGTTTGGCTGTCTGCGGTGCTTCGGCAGTTTCCTGCTTGATAGGTGTAGCAAAACCACTCAGTGCTGGCTTGGGTGCAGCAGCACGTTCCAGTTTACGTGGTTCATACAGTTTGTTCTCCGGCTCTTCCACACGCTGGTAGCTGACTTCAGAGATCTGGTCGTCCTTGCGATGACGCACCACACGGTAGTTCGGGGTCATCATATGTGGATCCGGGATCACATAGACTTCAACTTCATGGCGCTGCTCTGTGATGCGTATGGCCTTGCGCTTTTCGTTCAGCAGGTAAGCTGCGACATCCACGGGCACTATGGCCTCAATCTGAGAGGTGTTTTCCTTGATGGCTTCTTCTTCCATCAGGCGCAGAATCGACAGTGCCAGTGACTCGGTACCACGAATGGTGCCCTGACCGTTACAACGAGGGCAGATGTGAGCGGCTGACTCTTCCAGAGACGGACGCAGACGCTGACGGGACATTTCCATCAGACCGAAGCGGGAAATACGGCCCAATTGCACTCGGGCACGGTCATGGTGAACGGCATCACGCAGACGGTTTTCCACTTCGCGTTGGTGTCTGACCGGAGTCATATCGATGAAGTCGATAACCACCAGGCCGCCCAAGTCGCGCAGACGCAGCTGACGGGCAATCTCGTCGGCGGCTTCCAGATTGGTATTCAGTGCGGTTTCTTCGATATCGCCGCCCTTGGTGGCTCTGGCTGAGTTGATATCGATAGAGGTCAGCGCTTCGGTGGGGTCGATAACGATAGAACCGCCGGAAGGCAGTCTGACTTCGCGCTGGAATGCAGATTCTATCTGTGACTCAATCTGATAGTGGGTAAAGAGCGGCACTTCAGAAGAGTAAGGTTTGACTCTGTCGACAAAATCAGGACGTACCAGGGCGATATGCTGCTTGGCATCGGCATAAATTTGTGGATGGTCGATTAGAATTTCGCCTACATCACGGCGCAGGTAATCACGGATGGCGCGAACGATAACATTGCTTTCCTGATGAATAAGGAAAGGAGCAGGGCGACTCTCGGCCGCTTCCTGAATCGCTGTCCAATGGTGCAGCAATACCTTCAAGTCCCACTGCAGATCGGCGGCAGCCTTGCCAACACCGGCGGTGCGAACAATCAGCCCCATACCGTTGGGCACTTCCAGGTTTTCCATGGCCGCTTTCAGCTCGGTGCGCTCATCACCTTCAATCCGGCGGGAGATACCGCCGGCGCGAGGGTTATTGGGCATGAGTACCAGGTACGACCCGGCCAGACTGATAAAGGTGGTCAAGGCAGCGCCTTTGTTGCCACGTTCCTCTTTATCTATCTGAACTATGACTTCCTGGCCTTCGCTGACCACTTCTTTAATACTGGGACGCCCCTGGAAGGAATAACCTTTAGGGAAGTATTCACGGGCGATCTCTTTCAGTGGTAGAAAACCATGACGCTCGGCGCCATAGTCAACAAATGCCGCTTCCAGAGAGGGTTCTACGCGGGTGATTTTACCTTTATAAATATTGGCTTTTTTCTGCTCATGGCCTGGGCTTTCGATATCCAGATCATAAAGCTGTTGCCCATCAACCAGGGCAACGCGCAACTCCTCGGATTGAGTCGCATTGATTAACATCCGTTTCATGATGACGTAATTCTTCTTAATAAGAGGTCATCAAACGTACAGGTCGCTGCATTACGGGCCTGGTCTCATTCGGGCGACGCCTCTCGGCGTTCCTCCAGGCAGGGAGGTGCGCATTGCTGTTAGACGCATTCGCTGCGTGTCGCATCCTATTTATGGCTTATTTTTCAATGATTACAAAAACAAGGAATTCGTTGTAAAACATCAACCAACCCCATAAATTCTTCAATAATAATCCGGTAATGCCGAAGTCGAGCCTTGTCGTTTGATGACGAGTTAACATTAACTTTCGAAAACAGCATAGTGGCGGCTTGAAAGTGGTCTGAATTTCGTGTTTCCGTCCAGGTTTAACCGTAAAAACAATTTTTTCAGTAGTGTTCTTTTATATACAGTTTGCAAATCAATTATTTGCGACCTCGGAGGTCAGACATCGCTCAAGCGCTTTCCACCGTTCGAACCGTTCATAGATTGAGCAAAGGCTCATCAATACGCAGGGTTCGCCGCTGAAATATAGCCGAATTCAAAAAAATCGGCAATCAAAAGCCTCAACATGTTGTACAATAGCGCGCCCCGAACCGCAACATAAGTGTTATGAATACCGAGACGCCATCACCCAATCAGCAAGTTCGCCTGGTGACCATTGATGAAGACAATGTTGGCCAGCGCATTGACAATTTTTTGCTCAGCAAACTCAAGGGCGTGCCCAAGAGCATGATCTATCGCATAGTGCGCAAGGGCGAAGTCAGGGTCAACAAGAAGCGGATAAAGCCCGAATATAAGTTGGCCGAAGGGGACCAGGTACGCATTCCACCGGTTCGGGTCAGTGAAGATAACTATCGCACTGCGCCTTCTGCCAATCTGGAGCGGGTATCGCGCCTAGAAGACAGAATTCTGTTTGAAGACAAGCATATTCTGGTACTGAACAAACCTGCCGGCATCGCCGTACACGGTGGCAGTGGTGTCGATTACGGCGTGATTGAAGCGCTGAGATCGCTGCGACCGCAGCAAAAGTTTCTTGAGTTGGTGCACCGTTTGGATAAAGACACCTCAGGAGTGCTTTTGGTTGCCAAGAAGCGCAGCGCGCTAAAGCACTTGCATGACCAACTCAGACATAAGCAGATGCAAAAAGACTATCAGGCGCTGGTTCGCGGTGAGTGGCAAAAGCACGACAAGGTGGTTAAGGCACCATTGCTGAAGTTGACACTTAAGTCGGGTGAACGCATTGTACGGGTGAATACCGAAGGCAAGGCCTCGGAAACCCGTTTCAAAATTTTGCAGCGTTATGATGGTGCGACACTGGTGCAGGCGAGTCCGGTAACCGGCCGTACTCATCAGATCCGGGTGCACTGCCAGTATGCCGGTCACCCCATCGCCTGTGACGAAAAGTACAGTGAGCAAAAGTTTGATGACAGTATGCGGGCACTTGGGTTGAATCGCCTGTTTCTGCATGCGGCGCAACTTAAGTTCACTCATCCTGACACAGAGACTGAAATGACAGTGCAGGCCCCCCTGGATCCTGTACTGCTTGAGTTGTTGGACAAACTCACTCGGGTATAGAAAGAAATAAGGAAACCGCCCATGAAGGCATATGAGCTACTGATATTCGATTGGGACGGTACCCTGATGGACTCGATAGGCAAGATTGTCCGCTGCATGGAAAATACGGCAAGGGCTATGGCATTGCCTATCCCCTCGGAGCAGGCAGTACGTGACATTATTGGTCTGTCGATGACAGAGGCTCTGCAATGCCTCTATCCAGCAGGAAGTGTTGACGAATATCAGGCGATCAGAGAGGAATATAAGCAGCAGTTCCTGATGCTTGATACCACGCCTAGCCCACTTTTCAGTGAAACTCCGGCACTGCTGTCACAGCTTCGCAGTGAGAAGTATCTGCTGGCGGTGGCGACAGGTAAGGCAAGGGCAGGTCTTGAACGTGTACTGCGGGAAACTGGGCTTGGAGATTTTTTTCATGCCAGTCGTAGCGCCGATGAGGCGAGAAGTAAACCCCACCCGGACATGCTGCAACAGCTATTGGCTGAATTAAAGATAGCGCCTGAGAGAGCCTTGATGGTGGGTGATTCGGTACACGATCTCAATATGGCTACCGGTGCCGGTATGGATGCCATTGGGGTCAGTTATGGCGCCCATAGCCGCGAACGCTTACATGAAGCGGCGCCAAAGGCCATTATCGATAGTCCATTGGGGCTGTTGCACCATCTGTGATTTTCATTGGAACCTTTCCCTAAACACATCCTTGAAAGGCCTGCAGATGCAGGCCTTTTGCTTGCTGTATTCTGTTAAAAACGTGGCGTGCAATTTCAGGAATTGGCGGTTTTTAACTCCGGGCATAATTTTGGGCTCAGGCTCTCTGCGTTTAGGTTCTCTGCGTTTAGGTTCTCTGGGCTTAGGTTCTTTGTATTAAGGCTCCCGGTATTAAGGTTCAATGCTTCAGTGCCCAGACTGGACAATGCCAGCGCCGACAGGCGGGTGATGTCGTGGGACGAGACTATGACGCCGCAAATTTCGCCAGCATCATTGATGCAGGGTGAGTGTCGTACACTCATCAGCAGCGGCGCTGTTAGATGCGGTGGATGCAACCAATGATTGGCTTCCGGTGTTTCGCCGTTAAAGGCCCGTTCAAGTAGTGGTCGGATCTTCTTCTCAAATGTCTTTACACCGTGCAGCTCAGCTATCTGCTTACCTATTATCTCCTCTTGGGTGCGGTTGAAAAGCTGCTCATACCCTTTGGAGACCATATGGTAGCAGTAGTCTGTACCGATAAATGCCAGCAGATGATCTGTGGTGGCTATCATCTGCTTGTGCATGGTGAGCTCGCGACTGACCAACATCCTGTGATATTCGAGACCGATACGTTGGGCCAAGATCCGGAAAAACTCTTTTGACTTTGCACTTTCGGCCTGGGGCAGGGTATCTAGCACAAAAATATGGCCGACCGGTTTGCCATCGCTGCCGAGGATCAGCTCGGCCTGATAACTCTGGGCGCCTATCTCGCGGAACAGGCTAAAGTGGGGAAAACGTTTTTGCAGATCACGGGCGTGGAGTATATGAGTGCAGATTTCCTGTTGTTGATAGAGAGACTCACAGGGAGAACCCGCCAGTTCAAAATCAAACCCAGGGAGGGACTGTTTGTTGTCACAAAAGGCAATGACCTCGCCTTGTGAGTAATGCCGATCAGTTAAGACAGATCGCTTGACGATCTCACTGAAAGGATCAAAATCCGATGACCTCATGTCATCGGATTTTTTTATGCAACTTTCAGAAGCTTTGGCGCGTACTCATATCAATCGTCTTACCGAATTCACCTGTCTGGCCGATGTGCTTGAGCCTGAGTTAATTCAGTCGTGCCTTGATTCACATGGTGTTGCCAGTTTAAGGCG
>NZ_JBKORF010000035.1:0-233 GCF_047314685.1 Shewanella sp. BJSY2023SW001 | reverse complement strand
GTTGTTCAGGATGTGTTTAAGCGAAGTGCCAAGACCTGGCATGAGAGAGCTGAGCATCCGCATTGGTGTGGGCTCAACCTCTATGGGGTCGATGGTGTCGTGTGGCGAACACCTGATAGTGAGCAAAACAATCAGGCTTTTGCCAAAACTGCCAACGCTTCTGGTGATGCTGCCTATCCTCAAATTCGCATGGTTTGCATGATGGAGTTAAGCAGTCACTTGGTATTGAACAG
>NZ_JBKORF010000034.1:0-1692 GCF_047314685.1 Shewanella sp. BJSY2023SW001 | reverse complement strand
GGTGTTGGCCGGCACTGTCACCTCGAAAGTGCCGTCCGCATTCACGCTGACAGTCTGAGCTGTCCCGTTGATGGTGACAGTGACTTCGGTATCGCTGAAGTCCACCCCTTTGGTGGCGCTATTGCCGGCCAGTGTCAGCGTCAGGGTTGTGGCGCTGCTGGCGGTGTTGCTCAGGTTGACGTCGAAGGTGTTGGCTGTGCCTTCGACCACGGTGTCACCGGTAATGCTGCTGACGGTCGGGGCGCTGTCATTGTCGGTGATCTGGGCGGTGCCGCTGTCGCCTGCGCCATTGGCAGTAGCGTTCAGGGAGTAGTTTTCATCTCCTTCAAAGATTGTGTCATCAATGGTGTCTACCTGCACCAAGAAATTGGTGGCGCCGGGTGGCACGGTGACCGTGTTGCCGGTCACGGCAGTGTAGGTGGTGCCGCCATCGAAACTCACCATATAGGTGAGGCCGGTATCGGTGCCCACAATAGCGCTGCCGTCGCTGAGGCTCAGGGTGACCTCGGTGTTGGTGGCACTGGGGGTGCTGAGGGTGACGGTGAAGGTGTTGGCATTGCCTTCGATCACGGAGTCACCGGTAACACTTCTCACCACAGGCGCGTCCTGGGCATCGAGAATGGTGGTGTCGGCGCTGTTGTTGCTGCCTATCTCTAGTTGTTCAAGGCTATTATCAACGTCAGTGACCCCACTAATGGTGACGCTTAGATTTTCACTATTTTCATAAATACCATCGTTGATGGTATTAACTGTAAAGCTTTGCTGACTATCTCCGCTAATGGTTACGCTTGGAGGTAAGTTATCAACATCTGCTGCAGTTGCCGTACCACTCCAATCAAGCGCAACGCTAACCGAAGCTCCACTAGGAAGGGTTACCGGGTTACCGTTGGCATCGACCAAAGTCACTGTATAAGTGATTTCACCACCTTCAGTGACACTAGATTTGTCTACGCTGATCTGGGCAAAAACTGTGTCGGTAGTGTCATTTACCAGTGTGGAAGCTGTGTCACTTGTATCCAGGTTTTCAAAATTACCACCTTGAGCATTATCTATACTTACGGTCAGTGTTTCTGCGTCAACAAATACATCATCAGTCGGTGCATCAACGGTGACAGTGCCTTCGGTTTGACCGGCCGCAATGGTGATGCTGGCGCCGTTGGACAGGGTCAGTACCAGGTCGGTTTCAGGGGCATTGTTGACCGTGGCGGTATAGGTAATGCTGCCGCCTTCACTCACTTCAGCCGGAGCCGTCAGGGTGATGGTGGTGGTATCTATGGTGTCATTGACCGTCGTGTCGACGCTGTTGCCGAGATCCAGATCTTCATAGTTGCCGCCTTCAGCTCCGGTGACATTAACCGAGAGGGTTTCACCGTCCTGATAGACATCATCCGTCGGTGCCGCGACGGTGACAGTGCCTTCGGTTTGACCGGCTGCAATGGTGATGCTGGCGCCGTTGGACAGGGTCAGNACCAGGTCGGTTTCAGGGGCATTGTTGACCGTGGCGGTATAGGTAATGCTGCCGCCTTCACTCACTTCAGCCGGAGCTGTCAGGGTGACGGTAGTGGTATCTATGGTGTCATTGACCTGGGTGTCGACACTGTTGCCGAGATCCAGATCTTCATAGTTGCCGCCTTCAGCTCCGGTGACATTGACCGAGAGGGTTTCACCGTCCTGATAGACATCATCCGTCGG
>NZ_JBKORF010000033.1:0-78344 GCF_047314685.1 Shewanella sp. BJSY2023SW001 | reverse complement strand
TAGTTTTGGACACCACGCTAAGCGAGTAAAATCGTTTAACGAGGTGAACAATGACATCAAAGACCAAACGACAAACCTATACATCTGAGTACAAAGCTGAAGCCCTTAAGCTAGCAAAAATCAAAGGGGTAAGCGCCGCCGCTAAAAAGCTGGGTATATACGACTCCCAACTCTACAACTGGCGTAATGCCGCAGAGAAGAATACGAACACCAGTCAGCGCGAAGCTGAGCTCACGGCCGAAGTGGCGCGACTCAAACGCCAGCTCGCAGAGCAAGCAGAGGACCTCGCCATTCTAAAAAAGGCGGCTACCTACTTCGCGAAGAATCAAAAGTGAACCGGTTTGCATTCATGCTTGAGCACCAGCATCGCTTCTCGGTAAAGCGTATGACTGTTGTGCTCAAGGTCTCGCGTAGTGGGTATTATGCATGGCGTAACGCCAGCTCCGAGCTTGGTAAACGACAACTGAAACGTGATGACAGGGATAGGAAAATCAAGGCCGCATTTGACGCCAGCAAACAGCGCGATGGTGCCCGACGCATTCAGGCCGAACTGGCAGATGACGGCGAGAGAGCCAATGTAAAAACCATTGCTGATAGCATGAGACGGCAACAGCTCGTGCCCAAAGCAGCCCGCAAATTCAAAGTGACGACTAACAGCGACCATCGCCTTCCTGTAGCGCCAAACCTGCTTGGGAGAGACTTTACCGCTGCGGCGCCCAATGAAAAATGGGTGGGCGACATCACCTACCTAATGACCAGCGAGGGCTGGCTGTACTTGGCCGTTATCATCGACCTTTACTCACGCGCTGTCGTAGGGTGGGCGATGAGCCCCCGAATGACAGCTGACTTAACCTGTAATGCGCTCCGTATGGCACTGTTTCGTCGCGGCATGCCCACAGGAGTCATCGTTCACAGCGATAGAGGCAGCCAGTACTGCTCACACGCTTATCGAAACCTAGCTTTGGCGCATGGTTTGAAGATAAGCATGAGCCGTAAAGGGAATTGTTGGGATAATGCTTGCGCCGAAAGCTTCTTCCACTCGTTGAAGGTTGAAGCGGTGCAATACGAGCCAATCATGAATCGAGAAACAATGCGTCGGGCTGTGTTTGAATACATCGAGGTTGATTACAATCGAACAAGAAGGCACAGTGCTCTGGGCTATATCAGTCCAGAAAACTATGAACTAAAGAGTGTTGCTTAGTAGCGTGTCCTGTATTAGCGGTGCGGATCATAGAGCGAGCAACATTAAGAAGCTCGCACTGACGCTTTATTGGTAACAGGGTAGATTTATCCAGCGAACTTTTTCGCTGTGCTCGGTCTAGCGACCGAGCACTTTGGCCAAAAAATCATTTTCCATGGTCAATTGACCGATCTTGGCGTGGAGTTTGTCCACTTCTTCGGAGCTGTCCTTGCCCGACTGAGTTTCAGAAGCAAAAATCATGGCAGCATTTTCAAGCAACTCTTTTTTCCATGTTGAGATTTGGTTAGGGTGCAGGTTGTACTTCTGCGCTAACTCAGCAACAGTTTTATCACCTTTGGCGGCAGCAAGTGCCACTTTAGCTTTGAACTCAGGAGAGTGGTTTCTACGTTTTCTAGTCATAATCTGTTCCAGTATTGTTGGGTACTATCAAAACAGATCAATCACTTAAAGTCATGTCCGAAAATTGGGGACCACTTCTGAGAATCGCCAACTCACTTCTGTCCAAAAACGAGTTCATCTGACCGACCACTTATCGCTCAAAGCGGTCCAATAATAAATTTGGCTCGTTAAATTTAGCTGTTGTTACTGTTACTGGTCACAACAGCTAGTCAGAAACACACATAATTCCTTCATCTATCTGGCCAATGGCACTGACGGGGATCTTTAGCATGTTAGCTCTGTGAAATTTTCTGGAGCTGACAATGAGAACCCCCTTGTTACCTTGGTTCATCCTATGGGTGACCATCCCAATCATTATTTTCTTTCTATTCATCTTGCCCGCCCATGCCAGTGATGGGCCATTCTATCAGCGTGGTCAGGAAGGCTGGTTTTGGTATCAGGTCATTCCTGAGCCAGCGGAGGCTGAAGAGCTCTTAAAGCAGGAATTTGGTTCCGTTGAGTCCAGTCAGGACGAGCTGAAGCCTTTCAGTGCTGCATGGTTCCGAGAGCATATGCAATCGTTTATGGACAAGGCAATTGATGAGCCAACGAGTGAGAACGTCAGAGCCTATCTGTATCTCCAGCGCGTCATGATGGATAAGGGCTCACAGTTTGCTGATGTTAGTCAGCAGGTGGTCATGGGCGATCCTGTTTTGGATGAAATCAGTCGCAGACCCTTGGCGACCTATGCTGCCAATCGGATGGATCGAGAAGCTGGCGCTCAACGGGATGTTGCTTTAGGTGAAGTAGCAAAACGGGCTGGCTTGTTCTTCTTCTATCGTTCGGATTGCCCTTATTGCCATGCTCAAGCGCCTATCATCGAATCCATGGCTTTGAACTACGGTTTCGAGGTGTTTGCTATTGCTGTCGATGGCTTGCCTTTACCAAGTGGAGAATTTCCAAATTACAAAGTCGATTCAGGACAAGCACAATCGTTGTCCGTTACGACTGTTCCTGCGGTCTTTTTAGTTAACCCGCCTAATGTCATCACTCCGATTGGCCAGGGCGCAATGAGCCTTGATGAGCTCAATAATCGAATCATTCTTGCAGCCCATCAAGCCGGTTGGATTGACGATCAAACTTACTATGCCACCAGACCTGTTCAGCCCGGCGTTTCACTCGCGATGTCAGCCCAAGAGCTTAACGAAAAAATATTACAGGACCCTGAGTTCCTTGTTCGCTATCTGCGTGCACAAGGAGGGTTATAACGATGAAAAAAGTATTCCAAGTATCGCTAATCGCCTGTGCGATTGGTTTTTCATCTATGAGCCAAGCAAGCTTGCAACAGGAGATGAATCAGTTGTTTGGTTCAATGACCAACACCACTGCGCCTGGTGTATTCGAGAGTCAACGGCGTGGTGTGATATCTGGTGGAAGCGTTGTTGTCCGTAACAGGATCATGAACGAGAACCTCGTCTCAATGGTGCCTCCGTCATTCCAAGCAGGTTGTGGCGGCATTGATATGTTCGCTGGAAGTTTGTCTTTTGTTAACGCGGATCAGTTTGTTCAATTACTTCGCTCTGTAGCGGCAAATGCCAAGGGATACGCATTCCAATTAGCGCTCAGTGCTATGTGTGAGAAATGCTCTCAGCACATGGAGACACTGCAAAAGAAAATCCAGCAGTTGAACGAGTATTTCGGCAATTCCTGTCAAATGGCTCAGGGAGTTGTGAACGATACCCTGGCTGCTTTTGGTAAAAAGGGGCAAACAGAAGCCAGCATGTTGAGCTCACTTAAAGGGGCTGGAGACGTTTTTACCAGTTGGAGTGAATCCAATGGTAAGAACCCATATGAGAACGCTTCGAGTGTCGCGGCAACTGATGTGAACAAAACAATTAAAGGTAATTTGGTTTGGCGAGCATTGAAACGTCACTCGGCATCAAGCTGGTTTGCATCGGGGGATGACCGTTTTCTTGAAGCGGTTATGTCGGTGACTGGTTCGATCATTGTTGGTGATCTTGCTAATGCCGCTGATGGCCAAGGTAAAGCCCCAAAACTGACCAGACTGAATGGCAATAAAGTGACTATTGAGCATCTAATTCATGGCGGCAACGTCGCTATGTACCGATGTGACACAGTGACGCAAGACGGTTGTCTGAACCCAACAATCACTAACGTGACTCTTACCGGGTTATCAACCCAGGTAGAAAATTTACTTCTTGGTACAGGTTCCAGTAACGGCATTATTTTTAAGTTTGCTCGAAATACAGGGGCTGCTAGCACCACCGAAAAGGCTTTTATGACCTCGGCTCCTGCGAGCATTGGCGGCATGATTCGAACACTTTCTGCATTAAATGAAGGTGCCGCTAGGTCGTTTGCTTCACGAGCAGCACCATTTATTGCTGTTGAGATGGCCCGTGCATTGGTTGAGGACATGCTCAACGCAGCTAGAAGCACCTCTGGTGTGGAAGATCATGCCTATGCGAAGTTGTTAACCGAAGACCTTGAACGTGCACGTCGCCAAATCAATGAGGAGTACGCCGCGTTACAGCGAAGATACGGTTCAGAGCAAGAGTTGCTGGCGCATTTTAATCAGGTGATTCAGACCATTCGCAAGCAGCGTTATTACACCGTTAAATCTACGGCACTGGGGGAATAGGTCATGTGGGAGATCTATTCCATTGGGGATTCGGCATTTTTAGAGCAGGTCTTGAACGCTGTCGCGATGATCACTGGTACAGGCGACTTTACTTCAATGGTTCGGATTGGCTTGCTCATTGGGGTATTGATGATCTCTGTTCAGGCCTTAATGCAAGGCGGTCGTGGGATTAACTTTCAACACGTTTTAGTCTCATGGCTAGTCTTTGCAACCATGTTTGGACCCAGTACCCGAGTGAGCATTGAGGATGCGTACACGGGACAAGTTCGAGTGGTTGATAATGTGCCCATCGGTGTTGCTGCCGCAGGTAGTACGATTTCGACTGTTGGCTTTCAAATCACGCGATTGTTTGAAACGGCGTTCTCAACTCCCGCCATGACGGAATACGGCTTTGCATCCAGTTTACAATCACTGATTACAGTGAGAAAACAGGTGATGGATCGCTCGGGGTTGGGTGATGCAAATCGTGTCGCCGGTTCGGACATCGAGCAATCGTGGTTTAACTACATCAAAGAGTGCACCTTGATTGGTATCGACATTGGCCAAAAGAACCTCGATCAGGTGCTGAGTGATCCTAACCCGATGACTGCGATTAGGTTTGATTCGCGCATTTATGGCACGCGCATCATGCTCAGTGGTAGCAGTAGCGATCTGGACTGCACCGATGCCTATAGCCAGCTGAAACTCATGACAGAATCAACCTTCATTCCAAGGCTTAAACAGGTTCTGTCAGCCTCATTGGGGACTTCGTCAGCAACGGACACTGATGACGTGATCCGAAATGCACTGAATAATCTTGGTTTGGCTTCGGTTAACACCCAAGAGTACATGACCGCGTCAGTGCTTTTGCCTATTTATGAGCAAAGCGTGACGGGCAAGTATATGGATGATCAAGCTTTCACCGCAGCCGTTATGGTTAACCAAGCGATTGAACAGCGCAATACACAATGGGCGGCGGAGCAGACCCTGTTCCAAAGTATCGTTCGTCCGATGATGACGTTTTTTGAGGGTTTCATTTACGCCATCACCCCTTTGATGGCCTTTGTGATAGCCCTTGGCCAAATCGGGATGCGAATGGCCGGGAAGTACTTGTTAATCCTGCTTTGGATTCAACTTTGGATGCCTGTCATGGCCATCATTAACCTATATATCCATTTAACTGTTGCTGGGAAAATGTCGGCTCTTGATGCCTTTGCAGGTACAGAAGTGCCATCTTTTGCTGGGATGATGCAGATGGATTCAGTGCTGCAAACCTGGATAGCTACTGGCGGCATGTTGGCGTCGAGTGTTCCGGCGATTTCGCTCATGCTCGTGTATGGCTCAGCAATAACCGCTACCCACTTGGCTGGACGTCTTCAAAACGGTGATGCCATTGATGAAAAGCTGGCTAGTCCAGATGTCGCGAAAAATGCCCCGGTGATGCAATCACAGTCAATGTTCCAAAATTCAGCCCTCACTGGTTCTGCTATGACCGGCGCGTCAAACCTACTTAGCAGTTTCTCTGTCGGAAACGCAGTGGGTTCAATGGTCGGCTCTGCAAAAGAATCCATGACTCAGGCAACCCAAGCCTTTAGTCGTCAGGTTGGGAATACCATGAGTCGAACTTTTGGTGAAAAGCTAAGTTACGACAACCTGTCGTCGGTTGGACGTCAGATCGGCTCATCTAACTCCGCATCTAGCGCCGTTGTTAATCAGGTTACTGATGACCTGCAAACACGGTATGGTTTCGGAGACGATAAAAAAGACGCTGTACGTGGCTTGGTATCTGGCGTGTTATCGGGAGGCCTAAGGGTCGGTGGCGATGGAACTATTACAAATACCGGTGATAAAGAAGTAGCAGACAAAGGGTTCTTGGGAAGATTACTTGGTACAGGGGGGAATGACTCCCCACAAGGTAGCTTGCCTGGAGTCGATAAGCCTGAATCCTCAAGAGTGCCAAAAATATCACGGTTACGAGCTGGGTTGGATCTAGGTGGTAACTTTAGTGGCCAAGTTGAGTCGTCAGAAGGCAGTTCTCGGTCTACGACCGCAAATATGCTCACTGGGGAGATGCAAAGCTTGGCATCAAGTGATTCACGACGTGCAGAGTATCGCGATGCAATGGTTAAGGACCTTTCAGATTCAAGACGTTCTGGCGTTGAGATGTCCTTGTCTAACCAAGACTATCAGTCTCTTCAGAGTTCAGCACAAGACGTTGTCACGGCATCAAACCGCTTTAGTGAGCTTGATCAGGCCAGCTACAGTCTATCAGGACAAAGAAATACTGATGGTGCGACGTTAACCCGATTAGCAGCGGATAATCCTGAAGTCATGGATTATTTAGGTCGCTATATGAACCAGCATGTTGAAGCCGGTAACCGATTACGTGAAAACCTTCCAATGTATCAGCGCTTGCTACCTGATGATAATCAGGCGTATGTGGCCGCAGCTATGGAGTCTTTAACCTATAGCAACTCTTCAACGCCCGCTGAACGCGACAATGACTATCAAGCTGCAATGACTGTTATGGCCATGGCTACTGGAGCCGATTTACGATCTATTCAGCCACGCTCTAATGAAAGCTTGTCATCAACTGCACCTACTTTTGGTGGCACTCAAAGCCAAGTTGAATCCGGTGTTCTGGGAGGCTATGAGGATGCTGCAACAGTTCAAACGCAGTTCAATTCGGCTCAATCGGCTTACCAAACCAATCTGTCTGGTATAGATGGACAGTTGAATGCGCATCAGCAACAAGCCAAGCAGGCCGTAGCTTCTGACACAAGCACCTATCAATCCGGACTAAACAGTGAAGCTGGCTCTCAGTGGCGATCTCGCATTATGGCTGATGATAGTGGAGTTTCTGGTGCTGAAATGTTCTTCAACAGCGCCAGTGCTATTGGTGATTTCAGTGGCAAGCATACTGATGCAGCACTGCATACCTTGAATCACTTTGGCGAAGACTATGAGAGTTACAAAGAACAAGCGCTTGAAGATCCTGGCTCACGAGGTTTCTTGCACAATGCAACGGTGGCCAGCAAATCAACATGGGATGGGGTAAAAGCCGCCGTTGATGCAGGAACCTCTTTAGAAAATCCTTTGACGGCGTTTAATGATGCATACAGTGGATCGAGTTCGCAGTATGCCTCCGAAGTTAACTGGGGCACTAAGTCTGAAGCCATGTTGGCTGGGGCATTCGGTGCGGCAGTTAACAATCGATATGGTGAGTTTTTAGAACAGTACGCCGATGATTTTAAACAGGAGGCATACAGCGAAGGGCAGAGAATGGGATTGACCCCGATTCAAAGTCAAGTGTTCGCTCAAGCTTTCAATGAAGGTTTGGCGGGGCGCGTATTCAACTCTGAAGACTCATCGAGTTGGTCGCCTGAAATGCTTGGCCTAAGGGAGCAAATGCTAAATGAGTATCGTCAAAAGGATGAGAGTGGCGCTTACATCCCTTACAGTGTGTCCGAAGAAGATAAAGCATTTGTGGATAAGCAGATAGCGGTTATCTCAAATGCATCGCTTGCGGGAGATTATGCTCAGAACAACTTGATCGATATTAGGGCCTATAACCAGGCTTCAGGAAGGAACTAAAAACAGAAGGTAGCCAGCTTGTGATGGGCTGGCTATTTTTTTGGCCTTTTTGGGAGGATAGATGAGCGACCGTCTGCAAATTCGTTTACCCAGTACCAATATTTTTTTTCGCTCAGGCTTAGTTCTCGACCGGTATCTTTCAGTTGTCTTTGAAATAAATGGATTAGTTCGCTTAAGCCTAAGTAAGCTAAACCGACACATAAAATTGCCCAACTCGCTTGCCAATATGCGATTGCTAAAAACATAGTGGTGATGGTTATAAGGCCGATAGGATTAGCAGTTGCTTTGAATCCCAAGTAGCTGAAAAAAACGATGGTGCAAATCAGAAATGGCAAAGCCGCTAACTTGGCAGATGGCGTTAATATTTCTGATGGAAAAAAATGAGCCGCAGCCAAAGTCGCCAGAAAAAGCCCCAGTGATATAACCCAGCAGCGTGCAGCTAAAGATTTAAGTAAGTTTGCCATCTTCTTAGTTCTCTCAAAGTGCACGGGCGGTGCACAATCAAATCATGCATCAGCATGTTAGTTCTCAAAAAGTGCTCTAGTGGTTTGCTCGGCCATAATCTCACACACAGGACATTTAAGCTGAATGCGCTGTTGAGATACCGTCAAATACAGACTACCGCATCGACACCGGTGTAAGGATGCAAGCTGAGATCTTAAATCACGAGCTAGAACCCAACCTTCATTGATGGTCAGCTTTTTCCAGGGGATCTCAGCTGGAAGAGCTGCTTCTTCTCTTGCAACCAAGTACGCATCGTAAGCCTTCATCAAAGCATCGATATTTAATTGCTTGTAGACATTGTCACCACCAATATTGACATAAAGCGCCATCAGCAGGGAGCCTTCAACTAAGGCTCTTCTGCTTTTAACAATGGCATCAGATTCTGGCAATTGACCAGGACAAGGTGACTTGCCAGTCACTTCTTTATGAAGCCTTCTGATAATGTGGATTGGCAAACCAGTATCGAGCGCGATTATGGTTGTTCTAAATCCGTATTTAATAAGCAGCGAGGCTCGGGTAAACAGCTCACTTTTGGACAGGTTATCAATCATGCATCCCCCTTGTTGTTTAGGGTTGATAATAAATAAGCGATTCTTGGGATACCTGTGCCTTTGCTCTTCACCATCTCAATCAGTTGGCTTTGGTTACCCCTTGGTTGAAACAGCATGAATGATGAGGTCGCCACTCGTTGCAGGTCGTCAACACCAGCATTAATCAGAGCATCAACCACGTCGCGTGTAAGTCCAAAGCGCAAGACCGCCTCTTGCGGATCAATTCGCGCTAATTCTCGTGCTGCGTGCAGGTACGCCAAATTTAATTGATAGAAGTCTTGTTGATTGGTTGTCATTGACGGACCTCCAGTTCATGTAAAATATTGCGATAAATAGAAAGCACTCTTTGTCCATACCAGCGTGCTCGCTCTTCGTTCCAACTGTGATAGCGGCCTATGCCAAGCTCTAAATCGTTTGGTGAAGACTTGATTGCTTCGGCCAAAATATTTGAGCCGACCGTAAGGTTGGTGATGGGGTCTAGCAGTTCTGCCGGTGAGCTCACACGATGCCCATGCCAATGCAAATTGATTTGCATAAGGCCAATATCGAGCTGGTATTTTTCACTCTCTTGCAGTGCTTGGTTTAACAGTTGCTCCGCTTCTGTCTGAGATTTGGCGTAAGTTGCATTTGAACCATTGCGAATTGCGTATGGCCATGGACTGGTCATGTTGAGACCGCGATGTGAGGCGGACTCAGCCAAGGCAACGGCGTAGAGCATGACTGGATCAATACCAACGCTTTGTGCTGCTTTTTCCCACTGATAGCCCGGAAACGCATAGACTGAAGTGCTTGCGGACATGGCTATCGCTAGGGCAATCGTTTTTGCTTTAATCGTTATCATTTTTGTCCTCTAATTCATTTCCGAGAAGCGCTTGAATGGCTTTCGGGCTTATTCTTTTTAAAGGCACTGCGCTAAAGTCGGCGATGCCTCTCGTATAAACTTGTGCCGCTTTTGACCAGTCGCCCACGGCAACCGGCGCTTGCATATCAAATCCTTTTTGCTGGTTCTGATGGTCTGCAATACCCTGTAATAGCCTTGGGTATTCACCCACTTCGTCCCGGAGCAAGTAAGCCTGGTAGCGTGCTAAAAACTCTTTTTGCTTAAAGGGGTATTCCCTGTCGTCAACCTTGCAGAGTTCAACCCATCCCCCCATGTCTGAAATAACGCGGTGAATAAACGCATCGTCAAACATCACGGATGTCCAAGCGCCAACCTGACGAACAGCCTTGTCAACTTTGTTCCAAGCAACCATCGCTCTTGAGCCAGAGTTGCCATCGATATGCTTGATGACGTCAGCGGGCTTTGGAAAAAATTGCCCAGTATCCGGGGATTGAATATGCCGAGTCAGACCGATTCGCACTTCTTCAATGCTGTAAGCACGAAGGGCTTCAAATGCGATGGATAGCAATTGTGGTGATACGCTTTTGCCATACATGGCCCAAGCAGCTCCCCAAACTTCAGCAAACTCGCGTTTATCAACCTCCTGCACTTGAACGAACCTCCCGAATACCTGGTCCGGCCCAGCTTTCAGCAATGCGGCGATTGCTTTCTTCAATATTCAATTGATGATTGCTGCCCTTTAGGCTCGTCGATGATTGCTGTACTTCATCAATGCGAACGTACTCGTCTTCCCATTGCCGGTTTAAAAGCCAGTTATGTGGCATAGGGGTCTTAGTCCGATCTTGATACTGTAATCGGTTGTCTCGTTGCTCTTTCCAGCGTGTTAGCACTTCCAAGGCGAGTTCATGGTCTTCATTGAGGCCCATGCGTAGCCATTCTTCTTTGGCTTTCGCTTTTTTTTCTTTGCGTATTTGTACATCCCAGAAGTCTTCAAACTGTATGTGGTCAACAGTTTTAACTGTTGGTTTATTGCTTCTCTCAGAGTCATCCGACCGTTGAGAGTCCCTTACCGGGTTGCCATCAGGCATAAACAATGATGAAAATTCTTCTGGTAGCCGAGCTTGAAAAGCGGCAAGAGATTTCAAAAGCGATGCCATACCAACGAAGTCGGCAGGTACATCTTTAAACAACCGAAAGGCTGCCTTACCTTGGTTTGGGTTTTCGATTGGGTTGTGCTTCAGAAAGCTCCGAATCAAAGTCCAACCGGATTCCTCGCAACGAATGAGGAACTGATCTTGTTCTAACTCACTTAACGCCTTGGCAACCTGTTGCTCATCCCAGTTCAAGTCAGAAGCAACGTAACCAATCGGCAGTCGAAAGCAGCCAAGCAAATTACAATGCGGGCATGTAAGCAAATACAGTCCTAGCAACTTCGCTGAGTCACTCCAGGACAAAACGTTTTGCTTTAGCCAAAAGCGGGTATAGACCTTGCCATAATCACGCATGGAGGAACTCGCTTTTGTGTTTACGTAAAATGCTGACCATTATTTGCCCTTAATCCTACTGGTTACTGGCTTTCAGCTCGCTTGGGCATTCGGGATAGATGTCCGGTCTTAACTGAGATCGGGTTACCTGTCCTTGCGTAGCTTGTTCGATGGGTAAAACGAATTCAGCGGGAACACGCCCTGATTTATTCAACCAAAACCAGACGTTTTGCTGTTTTGAGTTGATGGCTCGTGCTAATGCTGATTGCCCGCCGACCAAGTCAATGGCACGGCGGAGATGTTTTTGTGTTGTGTTGAACACTTCCATACCGTCTCCTGTTACAATAATAACTGTTACAAGATTGAATGTTACAGTTTAAACTGTAGATTAGTCAACAGTTAAAATTGTTGAAAGGCTACAGTTTTATTTGTAGAATACGGGCTTATGAAAACTTTATCCGAACGACTAAACCATGCCTTGCAGCTTACTGGGGTGACTCAGTCTGAGTTGGCTCGCCGCATTGGTATCAAACAGCAGTCGATCAGCCAGATTTGCTCTGGTAAATCGGCTAGGTCTCGTTACACCATGCAGATCGCGGAAGCGCTTCGCGTGAATGCTCATTGGCTCGCCACAGGTGATGGCGAGATTGGCTTGGGGGTCGGTAATGTAGAAGTTGGGCCTGACATTAAGGGAAGAATTCCTCTCATTAACTGGGTTCAGGCCGGTGATTGGACTGAAATAGCGGAGGGATTTGCCCATGAAGATGCTGAAGAGTGGCGTGAAGTCACAGGGAAAGCACATGAGGGTTGTTTCGCACTTCGCGTAAAAGGCGACAGTATGGAAAATCCAAGCGGAAAAAAATCCATACCTGAGGGAGCAGTGATCGTTGTTGATCCTGAGTTACCTTACTCTTCAGGTTCATTGGTTGTTGCGCGTTTGGATGATTCGAAAGAAGCAACCTTTAAGCAGTTGGTTATTGATGGTGAACAGAAGTACCTAAAACCTTTGAACCCCCAATACCCGGCAATACCGATCAACGGCAACTGCACCATCATTGGTGTAGTACGACAAGCTATCATCGATTTCTGGTAGCGAAGGAATTTGTGGTTTAGCCACAGTTGTTCATGAGCTGAAGAAGCAACGATTGCAAACAGCTACAACTGAGCATTGGCGCACGCTGAGAGTAAATGGTAACCGATTAGATGACCATTGATTGTTTATAAAGTCAAGATCAGCGAAAATAGCGGCCAATTACGATTAACACGACGGATTTGACAAGCGAAGAACTGAAAAGAGAGTACTTCCAAAAGTGTGTACAAATCCGTGTACAAACTAAAAGAATTTATACATGGCAAACCAAGATTTTCTTAATGAAATCAATAAGAGAAGGACCTTTGCTATCATCTCTCACCCGGATGCGGGTAAAACCACCATCACAGAAAAAGTCTTGCTTCATGGCCGCGCCATTCAATCTGCCGGTACAGTAAAAGGCCGTGGCTCGTCTCAGCATGCGAAATCTGACTGGATGGAGATGGAAAAGGAGCGGGGGATCTCGGTCACGACTTCTGTAATGCAGTTTCCTTACAACGACTGCTTGGTTAACCTGCTGGATACCCCAGGTCACGAAGACTTCTCTGAGGATACCTACCGTACCCTGACAGCGGTGGACTCCTGCCTTATGGTTATCGATGCTGCCAAAGGGGTTGAGGACAGAACCCGTAAGTTGATGGAAGTGACTCGGCTGCGTGACACCCCGATCGTCACCTTCATGAACAAGCTTGACCGGGATATCCGCGATCCGATGGAATTGCTCGATGAAGTGGAAAACGAGCTCGATATTCTCTGTGCTCCGGTCAGTTGGCCCATAGGTTGTGGTAAGTCTTTCAAAGGCGTTTACCATATTCACCGCGATGAAACCATTCTGTATCAGACAGGTCACGGTCACACCATTCAGGAAGTGCGGATAGTTAAAGGGTTGGATAACCCTGAGCTGGATGAAGCCGTTGGCAGCGACCTTGCAACACAGCTACGTGACGAGATGGAGTTGGTAACCGGCGCCTCCAATGAATTTGATCTTGAACTATTCTTGAGTGGTGAGCTGACACCTGTGTTCTTCGGTACCGCCTTGGGTAACTTTGGGGTCGACCATATGCTCGATGGCTTGACCGCTTGGGCTCCCAAACCTATGCCTAGGCAGACCACCGAGCGTCTGGTCGAAGCCGGAGAAGAGAAGTTTTCCGGTTTCGTATTCAAGATCCAGGCAAACATGGATCCCAAACACAGAGACCGTATCGCCTTTATGCGTATCGTTTCCGGTAAATATACCCAGGGCATGAAGATGAAGCATGTCCGCTTAGGGAAAACTATCAGTATCTCAGATGCGGTTACTTTTATGGCCGGTGACCGTGAGCGCGCCGCCGAAGCTTACGCCGGCGATATTATAGGTTTGCACAATCATGGCACCATTCAGATTGGCGATACCTTTACCCAAGGTGAAGAGTTGAAGTTTTCCGGGATCCCCAACTTTGCACCGGAAATGTTCCGTCGTATTCGTCTTAAAGATCCGCTGAAGCAGAAACAGCTGCTCAAAGGCCTGGTGCAACTCTCGGAAGAAGGGGCTGTACAGGTTTTTCGTCCTCTGGATACCAATGATTTGATCGTAGGGGCTGTTGGGGTACTGCAGTTTGAAGTGGTGGTCGCCAGACTCAAATCGGAATACAACGTGGAAGCCATCTATGAGGCTATAAACGTGGCAACCGCGCGTTGGGTCTACTGTGATGATGCCCGTAAGTTGGAAGAGTTCCAACGTAAGTGCTCCACCAATCTGGCATTGGATGGCGGTGATAACCTGACTTATATCGCTCCGACCATGGTTAATCTTAATTTGTCCATGGAGCGCTATCCGGATATTGAGTTTGCCAAAACCCGGGAACACTAAATCATAAAGGTGGAGCTTGCTCCACCTTTTTTATTGGGATGTTGTTGAGAGATCTTCTGATGTTTTTTATTCAAAAATGCTGGAAAAGTTACATCCGTTTTTGCGACAGCTTGGGGTTAACCGAAGATAGTCGCCGTTGTTGTATGCCAAGGCTCAGCGATCCGCCATTAAAGAAACGTGAGCAGGAAGATCCTCTGGCAGACGAACAAAAAGAAGGAAAACAACATGATCTTTGACTCCCATGCTCATCTGGATTTCAGTGAGTTTGATCATGACAGGCAAGCCCTCATAGCCGCGATGAAGGCTGCCGGTATTGGTGGGGCCATAATTCCCGGTGTTAGCCGTGAACATTGGTCAAAACAGAAAGCGATTGCTCACCAACTGCAACTGCCTTATACCTTGGGGATCCATCCCTGGTATTGCCCGAAAACCCTCATTGAATGTGATCAATCCCTTGCCGCACTGAGAACCGAGCTCATAACGGCGAATGACTCTTTGATGGTGGGAATTGGCGAGTGTGGTTTGGATAAACCCAAGGCAGAGCTTACACCAGATAACCCGGCGCATGTCCCTTGGAATTTACAATACCGAGTGCTTGATGGGCAGTTGGCCTTGGCGTCGGAGTTGAAGCTGCCACTGATATTACATTCGGTGAAGACCCATAATGAACTCTTGGGTATGCTGAAACAGTATTCACTGCCGCGGGGCGGAGTGGTTCATGCATTCAACGGCTCCTATGAAACAGCAATCGCTTATCTGGAACTGGGTTTCAAATTGGGGATTGGTGGCTTATTGCTGAATAAAAACGCAAAAAAGTTACGTGACACAGTTAGCAAATTACCTCTGGATGCGCTCTTGATCGAGACGGATTCCCCCTCAATGGCACCTCATTTCCTGCCGGAAAAGCGCAATACCCCTCTGACGCTGGTACAAATAATAGCCGAAATGGCGAATTTGCAGAAAAACAGCAATGTTCTAATATCAGAACACCTCCAACAGAATCTAATGCAACTATTTGAGCTTTAGTTTTTTTTAATGGAACAGGTGTAACTCGCATTACATGCGGTGACTAAACTTTTGAAAATTAACTTCAAAAACTTGATCAAAACGACGATTTTGCCCCGGAGGTCGGGTATAATCTTGCTCGGAAAAAGGTTGGTTAACAACATAATTAAAAAGCGTTAACAATAGGGTGATGGTTAATGAATATACTTATGAGCTTGGTAGGGGTGGTCACCCTACTCGCGATTGGTTTCTTGTTGTCCAACAACAAGAAAGCAATCAATCTTAGAACAGTCGGTGGTGCACTGGCGATTCAGGCCGCTTTCGGTGGCTTTGTGCTGTATGTGCCGGTCGGTAAAGATATCCTGAAAAGTATCTCCGACGCTGTTTCCAGTGTTATCGGTTATGCACAAAATGGTATCGGTTTCCTGTTTGGTGATTTGGCTAACTTTAAGGTCGGCTTTATCTTCGCAGTAAACGTGCTGCCAATCATAGTGTTCTTCTCTTCTCTGATCGCTGTGCTCTATTATCTGGGCATCATGCAGTGGATTATCCGCATCATAGGCGGCGCCTTGCAGAAGGCCCTGGGTACCAGCCGTACCGAGTCTATGTCTGCCACTGCCAATATCTTCGTGGGTCAGACCGAAGCACCTCTGGTGGTTCGTCCCTTCATTCCTACCATGACTCAATCTGAGCTGTTCGCCATTATGGTCGGTGGTCTGGCATCTATCGCGGGTTCTGTTCTGGCAGGTTACGCGCAGATGGGTGTACCGATCCAGTATCTGGTTGCGGCATCTTTCATGGCCGCTCCAGGTGGCTTGTTGATGGCCAAACTGATGCACCCAGAGACAGAAACTGCCAAGAACGACATGGATGAACTGCCGGACGATCCTGACAAGCCAGCCAACGTGCTTGATGCTGCTGCAGCCGGTGCTTCTTCCGGTATGCACCTGGCGCTGAACGTTGGTGCTATGCTGCTGGCCTTCATCGGTTTGATTGCCATGATCAACGGTATCATTGGTGGTATCGGCGGTTGGTTCGGCATGGAAAACCTGACCTTGGAACTGATCCTGGGTTATATCTTCATGCCGCTGGCTTACCTCATTGGTGTGCCTTGGAATGAAGCCATGATTGCAGGTTCTTTCATCGGTCAGAAGATAGTGGTCAACGAGTTTGTGGCTTACATGAACTTTGCACCCTACATCCATGATGCTGCTATGGCTTGTACTACAGTAGCCGCTGACGTCACTAAAGAGTTGCCTATGTGTGTGGCTGAAACTCAGGCGCCAATGACAGCCCGTACAATGGCGATTGTCTCTTTCGCTCTGTGTGGCTTTGCTAACCTGTCTTCCATCGCAATTCTGCTGGGCGGTTTGGGTGCCATGGCACCAAATCGTCGTCACGATCTGGCTAAACTGGGTCTGCGCGCTGTGGTTGCCGGTTCTCTGGCTAACTTGATGAGTGCGACTCTGGCCGGTTTGTTCCTGGCACTGTAAGACGGTAGTGAACAGAGGCCTGAATTCGCAGGCCTCTTGTTAACCCAATCGATTTCCAAATTAGCTTTGCTTGGCTCATATGCCTATCTATGGTTGGCAAGATGAGCAGGACAAGAGTGCAGATATTTCTGGCAAGTGAGTGAAATGGGTACTTTTGTTCAAATATAAAATTAAGTGTTCGCATTTTATTTTTGTCTTTCTTGTAGTTTTGGACGGAGAAGGTAGAATGCGGGCGCCAATTAAAAGAATGCCGCTCCAAGAGGGTGGCGAGAACCAAAGATGAATGGGGTTGATGATGAAAAACGTTAAAACTTTAGCTTTAGCCGCTACCGCGGTCGCCGCCATGTCAGGCAATGCTTACGCCGCTGATCGTTCTGATCTGCACGGCAGTGATTACAAGTGGATGCAGTTCAACCTGATGTATTCTATCGGTGAGAAGCCCGATAACCCAGCTACAGGTGATCAGCACAACTACCTGGAAATGGAATTCGGTGGTCGTTCCGGTATCTTTGACCTGTACGGTTATGTTGACGTGTTTAACCTGGGTAACCAGTACACCAACGACGGTGACAAGAACCCAGGTTCAGGCAGCAGCAAGCTGTTCATGAAATTTGCACCACGTATCTCCTTGGATGCCGTATTTGGTAAAGATCTGTCATTCGGTCCAATTCAAGAAGTTTACTTCTCTACTCTGTTTAACTGGGACGGTCTGATTAACGACGGTGATGGTACAGGTGTAAACAGCTCTTTCTGGGGTGTGGGTGCTGACGTTATGGTGCCATGGCTGGGCAAAACCGGCATGAACCTGTATGGATACTACGACCTGAACAACAAAGAATGGAACGGTTATCAGTTCTCCATGAACTGGTTCAAGCCTTTCTACTTCTTCGACAACAAGAGCTTCCTGTCATTCCAGGGCTACATCGACTACCAGTTCGGTGCTGACGAAAACAAGACAGCTTTCGTACCAACATCTACCAATGGTGGTAACGTATTCTTCGGTCTGTACTGGCATTCAGACCGTTACGCTCTGGGTTATGGCCTGAAAGGCTTTAAAGACGTATACCTGATTGAAGATGGTGCCGGTGCTCTGGCTCTGGAATCTACAGGTTGGTCTCACTACCTGAGCGCGACCTACAAGTTCTAAGTTCTGATGGGGGTGACCCAATTGGGTCACCCCCGTTTTTATTTTGCTCTGACTTAATCTTTACCTAAGCCTGAGCTATAGTGAATTGGGTTCAATGAACCCGGATTAATAGCCGGAAGCTGGTTCAGCTTGTTTATGTAAAGGTTGACAGATTTCTCGCGTTAAAAGGGATTTTTCGCGGCAAGGCAAGGAACTCGAGTTCCCCCTTCCCGGTCTTCAAGGATTCAAGTCGTGATACTCGTTATCAAGGTTGAATACCCTACAAAGATGATTTGCAGTCAAATGCAGGCGTCGCCCGAAGGCCCGGCCATAACAATAACCACAAAAGCCCCTCTGGCGCTGCCAAGACAGATTTTTAATCCTTTGATTTTATGTCTCGGAGAGCAATTATGAGCGATTTAAAACAAGCAGCACAGCGCGCCATCCAACTGATGGACCTGACCACCTTGAATGATGATGATACTGATCAGAAGGTGATTGATCTGTGTCATAAGGCCAATACCCCGGCCGGTCATACCGCTGCTATCTGCATTTATCCACGTTTTATTCCTATCGCGCGCAAGACTCTGGATGCCATGGGTGCCGATGATATCCGTATTGCCACAGTCACCAACTTCCCTCACGGTAATGATGACATCGCTATCGCGGTGCTGGAAACTCGCGCAGCAGTCGCTTACGGTGCTGATGAAGTGGATGTGGTATTCCCTTATCGTGCGCTGATGGAAGGCAACGAAACTGTTGGTTTTGAGCTGGTGAAGGCTTGCAAAGAAGCCTGTGGTGAAGATGTGCTGTTGAAGGTGATCATCGAATCCGGCGAGCTGAAAGACCCGGCGCTTATTCGCAAGGCTTCTGAGCTGTCTATCGATGCCGGCGCTGACTTTATCAAAACCTCTACCGGTAAGGTGCCGGTCAATGCCACTCTTGAAGCAGCTGAAATCATGCTGACTGTTATCAGTGAGAAGAATCCTGCTGTAGGCTTCAAGCCCGCCGGTGGTGTGCGTGATGCCGCCCAAGCTGCTGAATTTCTTGGCGTAGCCGAGCGTATTCTGGGCAGTGACTGGGTGTCTCCCCGGACTTTCCGTTTCGGTGCATCCAGCCTGCTGTCCAGTCTGCTGCACACGCTGGAACTGGCTGACGCACCAGCACCGACTCAAGGTTACTAATCCCCGCTGATTGTGATCCAAGTCTATTTGGGGACGTCAAAACTTGGTTAGTATCTGTAATAAAATTACTACACATTTGACGTCCAACCCCAATGCTGTAACAGCTTTTATAGACAAGGTTGCAGCAGAAAGGAGGCAGTATTATGTTTCTGGCACAAGAGATAATCCGTAAAAAACGTGAAAAAATGGCGCTTTCCAAGGAGGAGATCCAGTTCTTTGTCAAAGGCATTACCGATAACAGTGTGTCTGAAGGTCAGATAGCTGCATTCGGGATGGCGGTGTATTTTAACGACATGACCATGGATGAGCGCATCGCACTGACTACGGCTATGCGTGATTCCGGCACTGTGCTCAATTGGGATAGCCTGCAGCTCGACGGCCCTGTCATAGACAAACACAGCACAGGCGGCGTGGGTGATGTTATCAGCCTGATGCTTGGCCCTATGGCGGCAGCCTGCGGCGGTTATGTTCCCATGATTTCCGGTCGTGGTCTGGGCCACACAGGTGGTACTCTAGATAAGTTTGACGCCATTCCCGGCTATCAGACCGAGCCCGACAGCGAACTATTCCGTAAGGTAGTTAAAGAGGTCGGTGTGGCCATTATCGGTCAAACCGGCGATCTGGTCCCTGCCGACAAGCGTTTCTATTCCATTCGTGACAACACGGCCACCGTCGAATCGATCCCGCTTATCACCGCCTCTATTCTGTCGAAGAAGCTGGCTTGTAGCCTGGATGCGCTGGCGATGGACGTCAAAGTGGGCAGCGGTGCCTTTATGCCTACTTATCAGGCATCCGAGGAGCTGGCTCGCTCTATTGTTGCTGTTGCCAATGGTGCAGGTACCAAGACCACGGCGCTGCTGACAGATATGAACCAGGTGTTGGCCTCCTGCGCCGGGAACGCGGTCGAAGTGCTTGAGGCGGTGAACTTCCTTACCGGCAAATATCGTAATCCGCGCCTTTACGAAGTCACCATGGGACTTTGCAGTGAGATGTTGCTGCTCGGTGGCCTTGCCGCCAATGAGGCCGAGGCCCGCAGTAAGCTCAACGCCGTGCTGGATAATGGCAAGGCCGCCGAGATCTTCGCCCGTATGGTTTCTGGACTGGGTGGCCCGGCCGATTTTGTCGAGCATCCTGAAAAATATTTGCCCCAAGCCAAGATTATTCGTCCTGTATATGCCGAGCGTTCAGGCTTTGCTTACAGTATGGATACCCGTGAACTCGGCTTGGCTGTGGTCACTTTGGGTGGTGGTCGTCGTAAGCCTGGTGATGCCCTGGATTACAGCGTCGGCCTGACACAGGTTTGTGCCCTGGGACATGAAATCAATGCCGACAAGCCGCTGGCAATGGTGCATGCCCAGTCAGAAAGCGCCTTCGAAGAAGCCGCTGCCGCTGTGCGCCGAGCCATAGTCATTGGCGACAGCGCCCCTGAGAAAACACCGGAGATTTATCGCGCCATCCGCGCCGCCGATCTCCAGGAGAAGTAGTATGAAACGTACCATTATTTTAATGCTGGATTCCTTCGGCGTCGGTGCAGCCGGTGATGCTGCCAAGTTTGGAGACCTGGGTTCAGATACCTTTGGTCATATCGCCAAAGAGTGTGCCGAAGGGCGTGCCAATGATGGCCGTGAAGGGCCGCTGAAGTTACCCAATCTGAGCCGTCTGGGGTTGGCACATGCCGCCATGGAAAGCACAGGTCAGTTTGCCCCCGGCTTTGACGCCGATGTCGAGCTGATAGGCGCCTATGGCCATGCCGAAGAACTGAGCTCAGGCAAGGATACCCCTAGTGGTCACTGGGAAATGGCCGGTGTTCCCGTGCTGTTTGATTGGGGCTATTTCAGCGACAAGCAAAACTCGTTCCCCAAAGAGTTGACCGATAAGATCCTGGCGCGCGCCGGCCTTGGCGGTTTCCTCGGTAATTGTCACGCATCCGGAACTGCGATTCTTGAAGAGTTGGGTGAAGAACATATGCGTTCCGGCCTGCCCATCTTCTATACTTCGGCTGACTCTGTGTTTCAGATTGCCTGTCATGAAGAGAGTTTCGGCCTGGAGAACCTCTACCGTTTGTGTGAAATCGCCCGTGAAGAGCTTGAGCCATATAATATCGGCCGAGTCATAGCGCGACCTTTTGTTGGCAGCGGCGCCGCCGATTTTGCCCGCACCGGCAATCGCCGTGACTACGCGGTAGAGCCACCGGCGAAAACTGTGCTGGATAAGCTCAAAGCCGCCGGCGGCCAAGTGGTCAGTGTCGGTAAAATTTCCGATATTTATGCCCACTGCGGTATCACCAGCAAGGTTAAGGCCTCGGGCCTGGAAGCCTTGTTTGATGCTACACTGGAGCAGGTCAAGGCTGCCGGTGACAATACCATAGTCTTCACCAACTTCGTGGATTTCGACTCCCATTATGGTCACCGCCGCGACGTGGCAGGTTATGCTCGGGGACTGGAATACTTCGATGCAAGATTGCCTGAAATCCTGGCACTGCTGAATAAGGATGACTTGCTTATCCTGACCGCAGACCATGGTTGCGATCCTACCTGGGAAGGCACAGATCATACCCGCGAACATGTGCCGGTTCTGGCTTATGGCGCAGGTTTGAGTGCCGGCTCGTTGGGGCGTCGCAAGAGCTTTGCCGATATCGGCCAATCCATTGCCAGCTACTTCAAGCTGGAACCAATGGAATACGGCGAATCATTTATTCGCTGACAAGATTTGGCTCCCTCGCCGGAGCCGTCTTTAATAAACAGACTTGAGTCTTTATAAAACTAACGGGGTTATTTCGATGGCAACACCACATATCAATGCAGTTGACGGCGCATTCGCTGAAACCGTACTTTTCCCTGGCGATCCACTGCGGGCCAAGTACATTGCCGAAACCTTTCTGGAAAACGTAGAGCAGGTTACCGATGTACGTAACATGCTTGGTTTTACCGGTACTTACAAAGGTAAGCGTATCTCTGTGATGGGTTCAGGTATGGGTATCCCTTCCTGCTCCATTTATGCCACTGAGCTTATCAAGGACTATGGTGTCAAGAACCTGATCCGTGTGGGCACCTGTGGTGCAATCAGTACTGACGTGAAAGTGCGCGATGTGATCATCGGCATGGGCGCCTGTACCGATTCTCAGGTAAACCGTCTGCGTTTCAAGGGCCAGGACTTTGCCGCTATCGCCAACTATGAGCTGATGAGCGCCGTGGTTGACTCAGCCAAGGCTCACGGTACCAAAATTCGTGTAGGTAACGTGTTCTCTGCCGATCTCTTCTACACTCCGGATCCTGAGATGTTCGACGTGATGGAAAAGATGGGGGTACTGGGTGTGGAAATGGAAGCTGCCGGTCTCTACGGTGTTGCCCATGAATTCGGTGCCCGCGCTCTTTGCGTGGTAACTGTCTCCGACCATATCCGTACCGGTGAGAAGACCAGCTCTGATGAGCGTCAAACCACTTTCAACGATATGATCGTCATGACGCTGGACGCCGCGATTACCCTGTAATCCGGTAGCTAACTGACATCATAAGGGCTCCCTCGGGAGCCCTTATTGTTTAAGCCTTTTCGCTTATTCCTGGAGCGCAGCTCTGTAGCAGAAGCTAGCTCTTGGGCTAGTTGTTCTTTTTGTTTGCTTCTGCAGTTTGAGGCTCCCGTTTGGGGGCTACTTCTGTCCTGGGACGTTTACTGCGGGGATTGTCCGTATCGATAGGATCCGGGTTCAGGCTATCGCTGGCTTGCTTGGCTTGCTTGGCTTGCTTGGCTTGCTTGGCTTCGCTTTGGTCTCTTTGGTCTCTTTGGTTACTTGGGTCAATTGGGGATGCTGAAGTTTCAGAGCCTGTTTCTGTTTGGATTTTTTCCCCTGTTTTATTGCCAATCCCAGATTCGGTGTTTACCTCTGAGAGCTCTGGCCTGGCAGCCTTTGTGGCCGATGCTTTGGCGGGCTGTTCAGCCTGTTTGGGAGACGTATTGGTGTTGAATTCAGCGGCAAGCTCTGTCTGGGATTCGCCTGTATCCGGGGCTGAATCTTGGCTTTCGGTGGCAATCAGTTCAGTATCCAAGGCTTCCTTGGCGGCTGCTTTGTCTTGCTGCTTGAGCTTTTTACGCCTGCGTTTGACCCGGGTGCGGCGGCGGTCAAAGTCGGCGCGTTTGAACGACAAGGCCCGTGATAATAGCAGGCCGATAAAGCCCGCGACTATCAGCATCAGTTGCTGCTGCTCCATATTCAGCTGGTGGGCTTCCTGGATCTCATTGAAAAACAGCTTGGGATCCAACCTGACTTCGACAAACCCCAGGTTGTTACCTTGCTGGATCACCGGCTCGACATAAGGGGGATAGGGCGCCAGCAGATCATCCAGTTCCGGGGAATCCGGCTCCAACAATTCGGGGCTGACGTCCTGGGCAAAGGATAAGCGCTGGCCATCCTCACTGTAGATAGTCGCCGCCATCACCTTGGGATCTTCCACCAATGCGCTGGCGAGCCACTGCAACTGCTCATCATTTTGCAGTTGCAGCGCCGGGGCGGCACCGTAGGCTGTTTGTTGCACCAATAATCTGGCCATCTTTTGGGTTTGGGTCTTCAGAAGCCGCTGCCCTTGTAGTAGGCTTGTCTGCCACAGCTGGACCAGGCCGACCAGCAGAGTGACGGCTATGGCGATCTGCAGCAGTCTGCTGATCTTCTGGCTTTTTTTAAGGCCCTTGAACAACAATACTTTGTCCCTTAATCAATTCGGTGTTTCCCTAATCATAATGGATTATGGGTATGCCCGATAGCCGGAGAGCAGTGACCATGGAGTCAGTCTTACCTTTTCCCCTGTTGGCCAGTCAGCGTCAAGATGGCGTCTATACCTTGAGTCTGCAGCAGCACACTTGGCCGGCATTCAAGGAAGGGCTACACGCTCAAGGCGAGCGACTGCGGTTGATCTTCAGTGAAAAGGCCGCGGCTGCTGTTGCCGACTTGCTTCTTGAGCTGGCACCGAGGGCGGTGGCAATTTTGCAGCGCGAGCAATCCTTGTATGGGCTTGAGTTACAACTCGAAACCAGCCCCTGTCAAGCCATGTTGCAACGTCTTGAGTCAATTGGCGAGCTGGATTACCTGCCCATAGCCGCGACAGCGAATTTACCTGAGCTTTCTACTCCAGGCCTGTTGGTGATGGATATGGACTCGACCGCGATTACCATTGAGTGTATCGATGAATTGGCGGCCGCTGCCGGCGTGGGCGCCGAGGTGGCACAAGTGACCGAACGGGCGATGCAGGGAGAGCTGGACTTTGAACAAAGCCTGCGCCAGAGGGTGGCCAAGCTCAAGGGCGCCGACCAAAGTATTATTGATGATCTCTGTGCCCGCTTGCCCCTGAGTCCAGGGCTTGAGAGCATGATAGCCGAGCTCAAGTCCCATGGCTGGCGCACTGTGGTAGCCTCAGGTGGTTTTACTCCCTTTGTTGGTCATCTGCAGCAGTTGCTTGGGTTGGATGCCGCCTTTGCCAACGAGTTGGTGATAAGCGATGGCAGGTTGCTCGGCGAGGTTCGCGGTCAGGTAGTGGATGCCGCCTTCAAGGCCGATGTGGTGACAAAATGCGCCGGGCAGTGGCAGATAGCTGCCGGGCAAAGGTTGGCTATAGGCGATGGCGCCAACGACATCCCCATGGTGCAGGCAGCCGATTTTGGTATTGCTTATCATGCCAAACCTAAGCTGGCTGCGGCGGCTGCGGCGAAGATCAATAAGCTGGGCCTGCAGGCATTACCTTTCTTGCTGCAAGGGCGCTGAAGCGTCAACCGTTAGAACTAGAGTGATTGCTCTTGTTTTTATGACCGGGTTTTATTAGCTTCTGCTATAGAACCCGGTGACGACACAATTCATGGAAACTGTACAGCAATCAATCTTTCTGCCTTATCGCAATGGTGAGCTGCACCTTCGCAAAATTTCTCCCGCTGCCGGTTTTCGGCATCAGATCCCGATTTTGATGTTGCATGGTGCCATGTCCAACGGCCGGGTATTTTATAGCAGCAGAGGTCGAGGTCTGGCGCCGTTTCTGGCTCAGGCGGGCTTTACCGTCTATGTAATGGATAGTGCAGGTCGTGGCCTCAGCACGCCTAAGCTGGCGCGTGGGTTCGAGCTTGGGCAAGGCGAGGTCATCCGTGAACAGCTGCCCCTAGTGCAGCAATATCTGCTTAAAGCCGAGTCGCTGGACAAGCTGCATTGGTGCGCCCATTCCTGGGGCGGGGTGCTGATGGCCAGTGCCCTGGCCCGGTTTCCTGAGCTGCAAGCCTCGGTGGCATCACTGCTTACCTTTGGCAGCAAGCGCACCATAAGAGTCAGGTCACTGAAAAAGTGGTTGATGGTGGATCTGGTTTGGAACCGCCTGGCTCCCGGGATTGCCGCCGGTCACGGCTATCTTGCGGCCGACAAGTGGCGCATGGGTATGGATAACGAGAGCCGGGCTTCGTTGCAGCAGAGCATAGATTGGGTGCGCGGAGATTGGATAGATCATGACGATGGTTTTGACTATGGCCAGGCTGCCGCCAAAGCCACTTGGCCCAAGAGTTGGTTTATCGCCGGACAGAATGACACTGTGCTCGGCAACCCGGAAGATGTGTTGGATATGATGGCCGAATGCGGCTTGCAGAATAGTCGCTTTACCTTGCTGTCACGGGAAAACGGCAATCGCCACGACTATGGTCATGCGGATATGCTGACCCATGTGGATGCTCCGACCGATCATTTCAACAAGGTGCTTGCCTGGTATCAGGGCTTTGAGCTTTCCAGCGTCAGTGATTGAGCTTCAGGGTTCAGTTCCGGGTAGCGCAGCAATACCTCGCTGGTGATCTCCAAAAACTCGCCGACGCCCACGACCCGCCATAGCATCTCTTCGAGCTTCTTGGCCTTGTGCTTGGCATGGACACCTATATATTCCAGCTCGCGGCGGATATAGCCCAGATCCGGTTTACCGGCAGCGCCGCGATAGACTTTCAAGGCCATAAAGCTGCCGAGCGATTGCGCCTGACGAATAAAATCTATTTGAGCCTGACGCTCTGTCAGCTCATGGCGGGCAGTGCAGCGCAGCCGCAACTGGCCGCTGGATTGGCGCACCAACTGCACAAAGACTTCGAAGCTGTCCATGGTCATCTGCGGCTTCATTGCCCGTATCGGACCGATAAAGTCGCGCTTCAGCCGGCCGTCTTGCAGTAAAGGTTCGAGATTGAACTGCAACTGTTCAGCGCTGCTGTTGGCGAACAGGTCGCTGACGACATCCGGCTCGACGCCGACCCCCAGCGCCGAAAAACGGAAAGACTTGACGGTTTTTTCCACAAGGAAAGGCACTGAATGCAGTTTGCGCATCAAGAGGTTTTTCATTCCTTCGGCCAGTTCTTTGACCTCAGAGTTATTCTCTGTCAGTTGCTGCAATTTCTCGCGGTTTTGCTCTATCAGGCGCTGCAAAAACTCCACGCCCGAATGAGGCGTGTGGCCCATCACCGCCGCCAGATGCAGGGTGACACCGTTTTTACGGCTGCGCACCAAGCGGTAGGGCAGTGCCTGCAGTTTTGCCTTGGGCGCCAGTTCCTGCAGCTTGGGAAAGCTCAGCAGCAGTGGCTCCTTGGGATTGAGAGTCGCGTTCTCATCCAGATTCAGCTGCAGGCCACGACTGGAAATGTCGTGGGTGATCCCTGTGTATTGCTGTTTTCCCTGACTGATGTTGACCAAGGTCTTGAAGGAGAACCTGGCTTCCTGACGTCGCTCGCTGAAATACATGGACACCAATCGGATACTGTTGGTGGTGATTTTGGCTTGGCCGAAACGCTTGAGCTCATTGGCGTCCATCTTGAATGGCCAGCGACGATACTCTTCGGTGGCCTGTTCGTCGGTCACGTCCATCAACTGTAATATGTGGCTGTATTTGCTCAGTTGCTGCTCGGTCAGTGCCGAGTAGTTGCTGTCATCCCCCGGGAGCATGGAGGCCTTGTAGGAACCCTGGTGGTCAATGGCATCCAGGCTCACCTGGATAACCTTCCAACTGCCCTTGGTGGCACCAAAGCCCAGAAACAGAGGTTGCAAGCGGCTTTTTTTCAGCTCGCTGAGGCTGGCTGAGTAGAAGTAGAGTTGACCACGGGCATTATAGGTAAAGCTGAACAGTAATCTGTGCTCGGCGTTGTCCGGCTCGGCGAGCATGGCCGCCAGTCTCTGCTTGCTCAGCAGTCCCGGCAATTGGTTGATATCGGCTTCATCGAGAAAATCGTGCAGCAGTGCCTGATTGTCCCGGCTCAGCAGCAAAGCGCCAATAGTTGGCTTGCCTTGGCTGTCCTGCTCGATAAACAGCGGCAGGTGTGGCAGATGGGCCAGATAATGGCGCTCGAATCCCAGTCCTGTTGCTGTTGTCAGTACATCGTTGACATCCACCTTGTAACGGAACTTATAACCGCGAATAAGGCTGGCAAGTAGCTCGGAGAGCTGCTCACTGCCGCCGATGCGTTTTAGCCGCATCCAGCAGGTGTCCTGCTCTGTCTGGGCATCGACTATCTGGTAGTCGACTCCGAGTTGCAGATCCCGGTAATAGTATTCATCGCTGAGGTCCAGCAGCTTGACCCTTAGCGGCCGGTTAAGATCTAAGTTGTGTCTGGCGGGCAGGCGCACCCTGGCGCCACCGACGGAAAGATCTGCGGTATTGCCGCGCAACTCTTCTCTGCCGGGTTGGGAAACCGCTATCTTGATGCTGTAGTTCATCCGCTCTTCACTGCGGTTGAAGTAACGTCCCAGGACGATTCCGGGTACCAGATAGGGATTCTCCTGGCCTTCCTGATTGCGGGGCGTTTGCTGTAGTCGTTGGCGACGCTGGCGATGAGCCTCCATCACCTGTTCATATACTCCCATTGTGTACTGGTTGCGGTACAGCGCCAGTGCGGCATCTAAGGCCTCTTTGGCCGGGGCATCGAGATAATGGCGTTGGTCAGCGAAGCGATACTCCAGGCAGGGCAGTTCCGATTTGTCTCTGAGATCAATGATCCTCAGACAGGGGGAAGCCAGGCGCTGGATTTCCATCTTTAACAGAAAGCGGGTCGAGTTGGACTCTTCGGCGGTGAGCTGCAAGAAGATCTCACTAAAGTCCGGCTCCATCATCAGGGGCTTGAGTTGCTCAATCAGGGCGCTGTGGTGATCTGGGCTCATGGACTCGCTCTTTAAAGGGTGCTTATTCTTGTGCTGACTGTTAGTCTTATGTCGGCCCGGCTTTGGGAAGCTTGAACCCAAATCGGGATTATCGCGCTGAAACTATCACTTTGAAAGTGCAATTATTTTAATTAACTATTACAGATTTTACACAAGTTTGAACCCAGATGGCGAAGAATAAAACAGCATACGTGTGCAACGAATGTGGCCAGGACTTTCCCCGTTGGCAGGGGCAGTGCAGTGCTTGTCATGAATGGAATACCATTACCGAAGTCAGACTGGGGGCGGCCACACCATCCCGGGGTGGTCAGTTCAGCGGTTATGCCGGCGCCGGTGCCAGTGAGATCCAGACACTGGATCAGATAGATCTCAACGAAGTGCCCAGGATCCCCAGTAGCTTTATCGAATTCGACCGTGTGCTCGGTGGCGGCATAGTCGCCGGCAGTGCCATCCTGATTGGCGGTCATCCGGGGGCCGGTAAGAGTACCTTGCTGCTGCAAACTTTGTGTCAGCTGGCAGAGACAATGCCGGCTCTCTATGTCACCGGCGAGGAATCTTTGCAGCAAGTGGCTATGCGTGCCCATCGTTTGGGTCTGCCCACCGGACGTTTGAAGATGTTGTCCGAAACCAGTGTCGAGACCATCTGCACTGTGGCACTGCGGGAGAAGCCCAAGGTCATAGTGATAGACTCGATTCAGGTGATGCATATCAGCGATGTGCAGTCTTCCCCCGGCAGTGTGGCCCAGGTTCGTGAGTCGGCCGCTTTTCTGACCCGTTTTGCCAAACAAAATGGTATCGCCATTATCATGGTCGGCCATGTCACCAAAGATGGCTCTCTGGCCGGCCCCAAGGTGCTGGAGCACTGTATAGATTGCTCCGTGATGTTTGAAGGGGACAGCGATAGCCGCTACCGTACCCTGCGCTCCCATAAGAACCGCTTCGGTGCCATCAATGAGCTGGGAGTGTTCGCCATGACGGAACGGGGGCTCAAGGAAGTGGCCAATCCGTCGGCGATATTCCTGTCACGCGCCGATGAAGCTGCCTCCGGCTCCTTGGTGATGGTGGTTTGGGAGGGCACCCGGCCGCTGCTGGTGGAGCTACAGGTGTTGGTGGACAGCTCGGCACTGTCGCATCCGCGGCGAGTCGCCGTGGGGATGGATGCCAATCGTTTGGCTATGTTGCTGGCGGTAATGCATCGTCATGGCGGCTTACAGATGTCGGATCAGGATGTATTTGTTAACGTGGTCGGTGGTGTCAAGGTGACAGAAACCAGCGCCGATTTGACTCTGCTGTTGGCCATGGTTTCCAGTTTCCGTGGTGATATTCTGCCCAGGGATCTGGTGGTGTTCGGCGAAGTGGGCCTTTCCGGTGAGATACGTCCTGTGCCCAATGGTCAGGAGCGTTTGGTGGAAGCTGCCAAGCATGGCTTTACCCGGGCGATTGTGCCTAAGGCCAATATGCCGAAAAAGCCGCCTCAGGGGATGCAGGTGATAGGGGTGAGCAAACTCAGCGAGGCACTCGGGGCTTTATGATTGCTATGTGAGCGCTATGTGAGTGCTATGTGGAGTAATAGCCCGGCAAACAGGGCTATTGCCGCCCTGTGACCTGTGAAGCAGGAGCCGCTTCAGCGGCTCTGTTCATGTTCGGCGATAAACTGTTCCAACTCCCGGTGCAGCAGTGAGGCATCACCAAGATTCAGCTCCAATAGCCGTCTTAAGTGACTGATACTCTCGATATCAATAAGCCCGCACTTGAGGCCCAGAAGGCCGTTGCGGCGATACACGACATCAGCCTCCATGCACAGTTCAACTTCGGACTGGGGCAGGCAAAAACTCAGCTTCAGCACGCCTTCGGGAGCGAAATCGGCAGGTTCTTCCACCATGGCGCCATTGAGACAGAGATCCAGCAAATGGGTGCTCCACACCTTGTCACCGCAGCTCAGCTGGGCATCTATGCTAAACAGGATCCGCGAAAACTTGCGCTTTTCGTCCATATTCAGTCCTTTAATTTTTGATTCGTCCTTATTGTAGCCACATAAAAAGCGCTTAGCACCGAACTCAGGTCAAATATCTATCCGCTACAGACAAAATATGAAAAATTGTGAATAATGGCCTCTATCCCAGCCGGTTGGAATACAAGCATGGCATACCGCATATTGATAGTGGACGATGAGGCTATCATTAGGACTCGTTTAAAAGGCTACTTTGAAAAAGATGGTTACCAGGTGATGGAGGCCGCTGACGGTGAGCAGATGTGGCAGCAACTACAACAACAGCATGTGGACCTGGTGATGCTGGATATCAATATGCCTGGTGACGATGGTTTGATGCTGACCCGTGAGCTGCGCAGTCGCTCAGATGTGGGCATTATTCTGGTGACCGGCCGGGATGAGGCGATAGATAAAATAGTTGGCCTGGAAATGGGCGCCGATGATTATGTCACCAAGCCGTTTGAGTTTCGTGAGCTCAGGGTCAGGGTCAAAAATCTGCTCTGGCGCATCTCTCTGGTGAAGAAGGCGCAGCAACAAACGGCCGAACAACTGTCGCGCTCGGACGACAATCTTTATTTCGAAGGCTATCACCTGCAGCTCAATAGCCGCCGTTTGAGCTTGGATGGGCAGGCTATCAAGTTGACCAAGGCTGAGTTTGAACTGCTGGTGGCCTTTGCCCTGCACCCGCAGCAGGTGCTATCGAGAGAGCGCTTGATGCAACAAACCAGTCACAGGGATCAGGATGTTAACGACCGTACCATAGATGTGATTATTCGGCGTCTGCGCAGCAAGCTGAGTCCAGAGCTGTTTGTCACTGTGCATGGTGAAGGTTATCTGTTTGCCGCCGATGTTAGCGACTGAGTTCTGAGCCCTTGGCTTCCACTCTGTATACCGGGTAGAAATCCGCCGGTGCCAAACTGTCATCTAGTTGCATGCTGTTGAGGTTATCCGGGCGCAATTGCAAAATTGCCGGGCCTATATCACCAAACGCCTTTTCCCCCTGCAACAGCCTAACGGCGAGATCGACCGCCAGCCGCCCCTGTAGTACCACTCTGTCATCATTGGCATAAGCGACCTTGTTGCGCTTGAGGCCTCGCATGACATCCGGAGACAAGTAGCTGCTTACCAGCGCCATTTTATCCGTCATATTTCTCTGTCTCAGAGTGCCCATGGCGGCTTCAATCGCCACAGCACTGCCGAGTAAGGCTTGTGGCAGCGGCGGCTTATTTTGGTTAAGCAACAGATTGAGCTGATCCCGGTAGAGATTGCGGTTGTTGTCGGCATGCATCACGGCCACTATCTCTACGGTGCTGTCTTGCAGTGCTTGTCCGACGCCTTTTTCCACCAGATCGGTACCACCGCGGCCTTCGGGCCCCGCCAGCATCGCCAGACGTTGATATGGTTTGGATGCGAGAAATTGACCTGTGAGATAACCCATCTGATACCAGTTGACTCCTATATGGGTTTGTACTCGGCTGTCTGCCAACTGGTTCACCAGCGCCAACACCGGCTTGGTCAGCTCAAGCGCCTGGCCCTCAAGCAGGTGTGGGCTGACGGCGCCGAGCAAAATGGCATCGGCATCACCATCGAGGCAGGATTTGAGTTGTGCCAACTGGGTTTGAGTGTTGCCATAGCCACCGGCTTCATGGAGTTCCAGCCCGAGCCCCAATACTTGGCTCTGTTTGGCTAAGCCATAATTAATCCCTATCCAGTAAGCATCTTTCAGATGCGGCACCAACGCGCACAGTTTCCAAGGTTTGTTGGCCTTGGTGAGCGGCGTGTGGGTCAGAGGGCTGGCCTGCTGGATTGCTTCGTTGAAAGGACTGCGTTGCTCCAGCTCCCAGGCTTCATTGGCCAGCGCGGCAGGGATAAACATCAGCAGAGCCAATAACCACAGCTGTAGCGGTTTTTTAGTTGCAGGCAACACAGCCTCAAACTTGGCGGAAAATTGGCTCATGGGGAAGGCCCTGATATATGATGCAAGTATTCTACCATAGCATTCCTGCTGAATGTTTGAGTGAGTCAATGCCTATGCGAACCGGTATCAACAAGGATAACAAGTGAGACCTTTATCTTCATGGCTGAGCAGCCTGACCGGCCGTCTGATGCTGGCGTTCTGTTTACTGGCGCTGTTGCTGTTATTACTGGTGACTCTGGGCAATTTGAGCCTGCACTGGGTCAAGGGTGCCGACAGTTTTCTGTATGAGAAGGCCTTGCCCGCATCGGAAGCCGCGCGGCAGTTATCGCAGTCGGCCACCTCGTTGGCGGAGAATGCCCAGCGCCTGGGCACAGTTGCAGATGAAAAGCAGCGTCAATATTTGGGACGCCGCCTGTCTCTTGAAAGCAATCGCATGTTGGCGGCGATAGCGACCCTGGAGCAGTTGGCGGTGCCGGATTCGGCCAACCTTAAACAGGCGGCGGCCACCATTATCGCCGAGCTGACCTTACTCGGCGAACAGACTGGCGAGCGACTTGAGCGTACCCAAGCGCTGAAGCAGCAAGGACTTTTACTGGTACAGGCTTCCAAGCAGGCCGATAATCTGCTGCGTTCCGAGCTGGCGGTGCTGGATTCAGTTATTATTGCCAAGCTGAGCCAGATCCCTGGCGCTGAGACAGTAGATGACATTATAGAGCTGGATCTCAGCAGCGCCGAGCAGCTCAACCGCGCCCTGAAACTGACCCACAAGATAGCCTTGCTCGGGCAGATATTTGCCGCGGCCGATGCGCCGCAAGACTTGGTCGGCGCCATCAACCAGGCGCCGTTGACCGATGATGCCCTGTCCCCGGGATTGCTCAAGCGTATTCCTGTGGCCGATTTGGTTCGGGACCCAGGTAGAGCCGAGGCGCTCGAGGCAGAATTTGCTCGTCTTGACCAGGTCATTGCCGGTCAACAATTGGCCGAAGCGATATGGCAGTTGCAGCAGCAACTGGAACAAAGGCAATTGGTGATTTCTGATAACCTCAAGTCGATGGAGCAAACCGTGGATGCCGCCCTCGAAGGCCAACAGCAACAGCTGAATTTGGCCCGCCGCGACTATCTGGGGCAGCTCAATTGGGCCAGCGCAGGGCTCTGGGGGACGGGCGCTTTGATGTTGCTGCTGATCCTGTTTGTCAGTTGGCAGGTTATCTATAAGGGCATCGCCCGGCGCTTGAGCGATGCCACCCAGGCACTCAGTCGCCTGAGTCTTGGCGATACCAATGTCAGTATACGCTCTTACGGTGATGATGAACTTACTGCTATGGCCTCGGCGCTGGAAGCCTTCAAACAGAAAACGGCCCATAATCAAAAGTTGCAGCAGGATCTGCAACGCACTGCCGCCGAGTTGACCGAGCATAAATTGGCGCTGGAGCTGAAGGTCGCCGAGCGAACCCGCGAGCTCGCCCAGACCAATGCCCAGTTGGAGGAAGCCAGTCAGGCCAAGTCGCTGTTTTTGGCAACCATGAGTCATGAAATACGTACACCGCTTAATGGCTTGCTCGGCACCCTGAGTTTGCTGGGGCAGGCGGAGTTACCCGCCAAGGCGCGGCAGATGTTGGCGTTGTCCCAGTACAGTGGCACTCAACTGCAAACCGTGCTCAATGACATTCTCGATTTTTCACGTCTGGAGCAGGGTAGGCTGCTCAATGAGCCAAGGGCTGTGGAGTTGCCGGCGCTGCTCAACGAAGTGACCGCCATCATGTTGGCCGGGGCTAATCTTGCCGGGCTTGAGCTCAGGTTGTTAAAGCCGGAATTGCCCGAATGGGTCTGGCTTGATGGGCCCAAGCTCAGGCAGGTATTATTTAACCTTCTGGGCAATGCGATCAAGTTTACCACCAAGGGCAGTGTGACTCTGGAGGTCAGTATTGAAGGTGCACGCCTGTGCTTCAGCGTGACTGACACAGGTATCGGCATCCGCCCCGAAGCCATGGCGCATCTGTTTACCCCCTATGCCACAGAGGCGACCCATGCCAGTGCCAGGGGTACCGGGCTTGGGCTGAGTATCAGTCGTGACCTGGTGCAACTGATGAATGGCCGTGAGAGCGAGGATGAGCCCGCCATAGACGTTATCAGTACACCGGGACAGGGCAGCCGTTTCAGTTTCAGTGTGCCGCTTCAGCCCTGTGAGCAGGGGGAGCAACAATCGAGTCGCCTGCCGCAGAGTGAAATCGCCAAGCGGGTGTTGCTGGTGGAAGATAACAGGGTTAACGCCCTGGTGGCTCAGGGCTTTTTGGCGCACCTTGGACATGAATCACTCTTGTGTGTCAGTTTGGCTGAGGCGCGAAGTGTGTTGCTTGATAACACGTCAGGCCCCTTTGATGCCGTGATGCTGGATTTACAGCTGAGTGACGGCTCCGGCAGCGAGCTGTTGCCTGAGCTCAGGCAACAGCTGGGCACCAAGGTGCCTATTGCCGCCTTTACCGCCCAGTTGCAGACTCAGGACATGGCTGATTATCAGGCCATGGGCTTTGATACAGTGCTGGGTAAGCCCTTGGGATTGCAGGCACTGGCCAATTGGCTAGGGGTTGTCTCCGGCTCGAATCTGAGTGATGAACGCCATAAGGAAGAGGATATCCAAGCGCCTGGCAATAGGGTATCACCCCGCAATACGGACAACGCCCAATGGCTGGCGCTGGAGCAACTTGAGCAGGACTTGCAGGTACTCGGCAAGGCCACTTTGCTGGAGATGCGGCAACAGTTTGTGGATAGCTGTGACGCGCAGCTGCAAGCTTTAAAGGCGGCGGATGGGCAACGGGATATCATGGCTGCCAAGCTGCACGCACTCAAGGGCAGCAGTGGCAACATGGGGCTTGAAGCGCTGCATTTGCGCTGCGCCGCACTGGAACAGTCCATCAAGGTTGGCAATCCTTTGAGCGACGAGGAACTTACCGAGCTGACAGATTGCGTAGCGGCATCATTGCTGGCGCTCGAAAACTGGCTTGAGCAGCAATCAGACTAAGGTGCTTTTTACCTGGGGTTTAAGCGAAAGAGAAGAAGCGCAGCATTTAACGGCTGCTGAAGATATAGAAAGGGCGCCGCTCGATACTCGAGTTGGCGCCCTTTGATCCTTTGATTAGGGGGAGGCTGTGTTACGTTTGATTCAGGCAAGCACTTGAGTCAGCACTGGTCTAAATCGCCTCGCTCAGTGCGCTGCGGCGCCTTTCAGCCATTCGGCATCGCTTTGAACAAAGGCCAGGGTCAGGCGCGCGAGCGCGGCATAAAAACCGCCGCGATCGCATTCGATCACCCGCTGACAAAATGGCTCCAGCCAACTGAGCAGACATTCTTGCAGAAATTCTTGCTGCGTTGAGGCCGAGGCGTTCAGACACAGATGAGCCTGATAGGCAAGAACCACCGCCAGATGGTCGGCGGGTTCGGGGAAGTCACCGCTCAGCTGCAGCTGACTTCGCTGCAAAAAGGTCAGCATCTGTTGATGCTGTTCACCGAACAGGGTGACATCGTCATCCGCTTGCAGATAGAGGCCGGCATAGGGCGAAGCACTCTGTTTACTGCCCACCAGAAACAGCCCGCAGAAGTCTGCCGCCAGCTCCAGCAGCGCCTTGTCTCTGTCCTGCATCCAGGCGATGGCCAGCAGTTTTTGCTCCATCAGCTTGGCTTCTTGCTTGAGGGCAGGATCGCTGCTCAGCTGTTGCCAGAAGTCCTTGCTCTGCGGCGCCGTCAATTGATTCAGGCGCTCGGCATTCAACTCGCGGGCGAACAGGCCCGAGAGGAAGTTGTACAGCATGGCTCTGCCTTGATTTAACTGTTCCATTGGCTTACCTCAGTTATCTGCGAACCTTAGGTTAGATTTTTATCTCAATCGGCCCATCGAAGGAGGATACCTTGGGCGCCTTACCGGTGAATTTTTCAAACTCCACTTGGCAAGTGTAGGCCGAGCAAGCCTGCGCCAGCTTGGAGGTACCTATATCCTGAGTCAGGGTATTGGGGTCACCATAGCTGCACAGGGCACCGATTTCGGCGCCGCCTTCGACGCTGCCATCTTTGCCGACCGGGCCATACCAGGCGCCTTCATGGATCCGGATTACCCCTTTGGGGAAACGGCCGGAGACGACGGCACCGGCCAGCAGTTGGCCACGGTCGTTGAACACCCGCACCAGATCGCCGTCTTTGATACCGCGGGCCCTGGCATCTTCAGGGTTAATGTAAACCGGCTCACGCCCTTGCACTGTATAGGTTTCGCGATATTCCTTGGACTCACACATCTGTGAGTGCAGGCGCTTGTCCGGGTGGCAGGACTGCAGCCAAACCGGGTACTTATCGCTGCCTGGACCGCCGTGGCTGCGCTCGGATTTTTCCATCCACACTGGGTGGCCTGGGCAGTCATCATAACCGAACTGGGCAATCTTACGGCTGAAGATTTCAATCAGGCCTGAAGGAGTACCCAAGGGGTTGATCTCAGGATCCTCGCGGAAGTCGGCGTGTCTGACCCAGTTTTGCCCTTCACCGAAGTGCACATAACCCTGCTTCCAGAACTCGTTGAAGTCCGGCATGGCAAACTTGCCCTGGTTGGCGGCCTTACACTCGTTGTAGAGTTTTTCCAGCCATTCCATTTCGGTTAGCCCACGGGTGTATTCCTTCTCTTTGCCGAGTATTTTGGCAAAGCGGGTGAATATCTCAAAGTCAGACAGACTTTCAAACAGCGGTTCAACCATCTTGTGCATCGCCAGAATACCGCGGCCGGCGTAGGCACCGTAGACATCGATATCGTTGCGCTCCATGGTGGTACAGGCGGGCAAGACTATGTCTGAGAAGCGGCAGGTGGCGGTCCAGTTCACATCAATGGAGACCACACATTCCAGCTTGCGGAACGCCTGCTTCATACGGTTTCTGTCCTGATGGTGGTTCCAGGGGTTGTTGCCCGAGAACACCATCATGCGGATATCCGGATAGGTGACCTTGCTGCCGTTGGCATCAATAGTCTTGCCGGGTTCCAGAATGGCATCTATCCAGCGGGCGACCGGAATGGTGCTGCTGGCACCCTTGAAGTCCTTGTTGTCGAACAGTGGCTTTTGGCCTTCGTCCAGGTTGCGCGGGAAGGCGCCCGGTGCGGCGGCACCTGTGGCAGGTACGCCGATACCTGAGTAGTGGTGACCATAACTGATACCACCGCCAGGCAGGCCTATCTGGCCTATCATGGTGGCCAGTACCGCTGCCATCCAGTAAGGCTGCTCACCGTGTTGCTGACGCTGAATGCACCAGCCCATCATGATCTGGGTGCGGCCCTTGGTCAGGGTACGGGCCAGATCGCGGATGACTTCAGCCTTGACGCCACAGATGGCTTCGGCCCATTCCGGAGTCTTGGCGATGCCGTCTTTGTCACCCAGGAGGTAGGGCAGGAACTCTTCAAAGCCCAGGCTATAGCCTTCGATAAACTTGGCATCGTGAAGCTTGGCTGTGTACATCTCATGGGCGATACCCAACATCAAGGCCACGTCTGTTTGTGGGTTGACATACAGCTGCTCACAACCCAGATAGGCCTGGGTCTTGGTTTCGACCGGATCTATGCTGATCACCCGGATCTTACCGGCTTTGACCTTTTCCTTGAGCTGCGCCAGATAGGCGAAGGACTCGTGGGTTTCGGCGTTCCAGCCCACCTGCAGGTTTTTATATGGATCGTTGGACCAGAGCACTATGGTATCGCTGTGCTCGAGGATCAGCGGCCAGGAGGTGCCTTGAGCGTACACTTCGGTAGAGCCCAGCACATAAGGCATAATCGTTTGCCCGGCGCCGGTGGAGTAGTCGCCTACTTTCTTGACGAAGTTGCCGTGCATAGCAATGGCGCGCTGCATATGGCTGGTGCTTGAGTGCAGCTGTCCGGTGGCTCGCCAACCGGTTTGTCCGGCGTGCAGGCCAGATGGGCCGTACTGGGTTTGAATGATATCCAGCGACTCTTTGAACAGAGTCAAGGCCTTGTCCCAGGTGACACGAACGAAACGGAAGTCGCCGCGTTCATGGGTATTGCTCTTGTGTCCCTTGAGCAGGAAGTCGAGCCGCACCATGGGATAACGGATCCGTGATGGGTTATAGACCAGGCCACGGATACCGCGGATCATGTCGGTGGGATACTTGTCGTATTCCAGTGGTTTGACTTCGGCAATAACCCCGTTGCGGCGCTTGATACGAAATGCACCGAAGTGGGAGCCTGTGGTCAGCCAGGCGTCACCGTCATCCATCCCCTTGGCCAGCGCCGACAGGGGAGCGAGTACCGAACTGCTTCCGGCAACCACAACGGAAGTGGAGGCCAGGCCTTTTAAAAAGTCTCTTCTGTTCATAACGCCAACCTCTTAGTGCTCTTCTTTGCTGAAGGTGGAAGAATGTTGTTGCAGGTATTTCTGCACCAGTGCCTGGGTGTCCTGATCCATGTTGACGAAGGCCAACATCCCCTGGAACATGCCCGGCCAGGTGTTGGCATCAAAGTGATGCTCATCGGGCTGGGTGTGACAGACACTGCAGCTAGAGGCATAAGTGCTGCGGGCATAGCCCCAGAGTGGTGCCAGTTCGGTCAGCAGATAATCGCTGTCGGTCCAGATCTCGGCTTCCACACGCTGCCACTTGAGGCCAGTCATGGGATCTTCTTTCTCTTCAAAGGTCTTGATCACCCCGTCGGTTTCGGCAGCGGCCTTGGTCAATTGAGCCGAGAGGATATTGATACCGAAGTCCATGTAGATCACCCGGCCGGCACCTATCTTTTTACGCCAGCCATCGATGGCGATTTTGACGCGCTTGCCCTTGAGCTCCAGTACCTTGATTTCGGTGGCCACGTTCAGAGTACCGGCTTCTTCCGCGCTCTTGTCATCCAGATACAGAGGCTTGGTCAAGGCGCTGAAATATTTGCCGCCCTGTTGCAGTGAAGTCTCACCCGAACCCACTTCGGCAATCAGTTCCGGGGCTCTGGCTGTGCCCATATCAGGCAGCTTGTGAGCTATGCCCTTGTGGCAATCGATGCAGGACTGATCTTTCTCGGCCGCCTGTTTCATCTGTTTTTGCGCCAGGGCTGACATCTCTTCCCATTTCATTGACTTGTAGTCATGGCAGTTTTTACAGGCCTGGGAGTTGTCACGGGCAAAGCGTTTCCATTCACGGCTGGCCATTTCCAGACGCTTGGCTTCAAATTTTTCCGGAGTGTTGACCGTTTGGAACAGCCAGCCCCAGACATCGTGAGATGCTTCCATCTTACGGGCTATCTTGCGGCTCCAGTCGTGGGGCACGTGGCAGTCTGGGCAGGTTGCCCGCACGCCGGAGTGATTCGACCAATGCACAGTTTGCTGCAGCTCTTGATAGGGATTGCTCTCCATCGAGTGGCAACTGATACAGAAGGCCTCTGTGTTGGTGGCTTCCAGCGCCGTGTTGAAGCCGCCCCAGAAGATAATGCCCATGATAAAGGCTGACAGGCTGATGGCGCCCAGGCTCAGGTACTTGGTTGGGCGGTTGAGAGTACGCCAGATTGCTATTAACCGTTTCATCTATTCAATCCTCTCTTGTATCAGTGACTGGCGACGCCGCCGAGGGCCAGCATGATCCAGATGATCAGGCCATAGAGGCTGATACCTGTGATGGTCAGGGCCGGAAACAGCATGAAAATAATCAGGCCGTGGGCCATAAGTTCCTGTTTTTTGCTTGATGTGGACTCAGACATAGTGATTGCTCCAACGCAGCAGGGTTTGCTTGATGGGGCCACTATAGGGAAAGGATGTGAATGGCGATTGCGCTGCCAATGAATGGGATTTGAGAAAATATGAAAAGTTATGAACAACTGCATATTCAGGATGAGCCACAGATCCCGAAATCTTTTTAGCCGGGGGCGCCAATTTGCAGTATTATCCGCGACCAACAAAGGCTGCGTTGGACATCGTTTGACGATACTCCTTGGTGCCCACCACCTGCAGGTCACGTTTTGTTGTGGATCTCTCACCCGCCCAGCGGGGCTCTCACCTGCCGTAGCCGGCGTCATCTGACCCGAATAAAGAGATCAAAAAGGTAGAATAATTATGATGTCTTCAAAGACAAATACCGCTGTACCTACTACATCGTCATGGCTGGAACGCTTCTTCAATATCAGCGCTCGTGGCAGCACTGTCCGCCAGGAAGTGATCGCCGGTTTGACCACGTTTCTTGCCATGGTTTACTCAGTTATCGTTGTACCCTCCATGTTGGGAAAGGCCGGGTTTGATCCCGGCTCCGTGTTTATTGCCACCTGTCTGATTGCCGCTTTCGGCTCATTGCTGATGGGTTTGTGGGCCAATCTGCCGATGGCCATAGGCTGCGCCATCTCACTGACTGCGTTTACCGCCTTCAGTCTGGTGTTGGGGCAGGGCATGAGCCTGCCTGTCACCCTGGGGGCGATTTTCCTTATGGGTATCGTCTTTACCCTGGTGAGCGTTACCGGCGTTCGCCAGTGGGTGCTTGCTAACCTGCCCAAGGGGATTGCCCATGGTACAGGGATAGGTATCGGCCTGTTTTTGCTGCTGATTGCCACTAACAGTGTGCAACTGATTGTGGCCAATGATACCGGTTTGCCGGTCAAGCTCGGCGACATCCACAGCCTGCCGGTGATCGCTACTGTTGTGGGGCTGGCTGCCACTATCGGACTCGAGCGTCGCCGGGTGCCGGGCGGCATTCTGTTAGTGATAATCGCCCTGTCAGTGTTTGGTTTGCTGTTTGACCCCAATGTGGAGTTCAAAGGCGTGTTTGCCATACCCGACTTAGGCGCTGAAGGCTCTTTGATTGGCCAGCTGGATATCATGGGCGCCCTTAACCCTGTGGTGCTGCCGATAGTGCTGGCGCTGGTGATGACAGCCATCTTCGATGCCACAGGCACCATAAGAGCCGTGGCCGGACAAGCCAATCTGCTGGACAAGAATGACAACATCATAGGGGGCGGCAAGGCGCTGACCTCGGATTCTGTCAGTTCTATCTTCGCCGGTCTGGTGGGCGGCGCACCTGCCGCTGTATACATTGAATCGGCCGCCGGTACTGCTGCAGGTGGAAAAACAGGCCTGACCGCCACTGTGGTGGGGGTGCTGTTCCTGCTGATGATCTTCCTGGCACCCCTATCTTATTTGGTGCCTGCCTACGCCACGGCGCCTGCGCTTATGTATGTGGGACTGCTGATGTTGTCCAATGTCACCAAGCTGGACTTTGATGACAAGGTAGACGCCATGGCGGGACTGACCTGTGCGGTATTCATCATACTCTCCTGCAACATAGTCACAGGCATTATGTTGGGGTTTGCGACCCTGGTTATCGGCCGTATCTGCAGCGGTGAGTGGCGTAAGCTCAAGCCTGGTGTGTTGGTTATCACCATAGGCTTGGTGGTGTTCTATATGGGCGGCTGGGCCATTTAACCCTGAAGTTCAAGCTTTAGGCTTGGTTTAGGGAAGGCAAACAAGGCTTAACTCGTTGGCGCTTTTAATTCCCTATAGGGCAAACTAACCGTGATCCAATAAGGCGGCGGCCAAGCATTACTGCTTTGGCCGCCGTTTTTATTGTCCCGGAATAGGGATGAGTGGATTAATCCAGCAGCAAGTCGATTTGATTCAGCGAGCACAGGTGAGCATAAACCGGTGAGTAGACGCCGCGCTTGGCAAATTCCAGTTTAACCTCATCGCTCAGGGCATTGAGCTTTTGCTCATCGACGATATAGAGGCCATCTATATTGCTCTTTTCACCCTGTTTGTTGGTTACTGTCAGAGTCTTGGGTTGCAGTAATTCATGGCTGGTCAGGGTCTTGACGAACTGCTTGGTGATCTCACGGTACTCAATCAGGTTGCCGATAAATTCGATGCGGTTTTTCAGGAATTCGGTCTGCTCACCGGTTTCGGTAAACAGGGCTTCGCCCTTGTCTTCGCTGACATGCTTGCTGTTGACATCGATACCGATAAGTACATTTTCCTGGCTGGAGTCTCCGGCGGCAAAAGGTTGCATCCGGCACTGCATAGGTAGGTAACGTCGGGTCCAGGTGTTGTCCTTGATAAAGCAGTTGCTCTCAGGCTTCAGAGAGGTGATGGCAACCGGCTGGAATTCTCCACTTTGGCTGTTCTTGGCGAAAATGATCGGGAAACTGGTGGCGGCAGGCAAAAATTCCTGCACCAGCAAGGGCAACATATGGTGCTGCTCAAATTCGCTGAAATCTATGCCTGGAGTGACTTTCAGAGCCTTGTGTGCGCCGTTGTTGAGCGGGACGTATTGTGCTGTCATTGTCTTTTTATCCTTGTTGTTATCTGAGGTTCCGTCAGCCAATCAACTGACGCACCGGAAAATAAATCGTCACTGAAATATCGGGCCAGAACCGCTTCTTCGGTTGTATTAGTACCGCAAACCAGTAAAAAGTTCAGCTTGAGACTTATTGGCTTGTGACCCCAAGCATGCTGCGGATGTTAACAGTGGGCAAACTGGATGTCATTGTTAAAAATATGTTTGCAAGCGCTGTTTTCAAGGGGGCTTGGGAAAATAAAAATTGTCAAAAAAATGTAGAAATAAGGTTTGTACTTGTGTATGTTTAATAATGACAGCGTTGTCATTGTTTGTGTGACTATTGTTTCCATGACCATGCTGTCTTGTAAGGTCTGCATGTCGAGGATGAGGTCTCCTTTACATGCCTTCCACAGTTGAGTATCTGTCGGGCGGCTGCGCAACTGTGTTTTCAATACTGTAGTCTCTCCCCGGAAACTAGAGTGGGCTGGGTGCTGATTTCAGTACCTGGCCATTTTTTTATCCCGGTTGTCACTCAACATAGCTTGTTGAGGTGACAGCCACTGCTTGAGTCGACAGGGAATATGGCATCATGGTGAAAACAATAATAAGGACAGGAGAGTAACGGAATGAAGTTAACTATCGCGGCGTTAGCCATTGCCTTGAGCTTGGGGCTGACGGCTTGTTCTGACAAGCCGCCGGCAACCGGGACTGAACCAGGGCAGAGCCAAGCCGGTTCTTCGTCAAAAGCCTCGAGCGAAGATCTGACTCAGAATAAGCTGCATAGCTTTGCCCAGAGTTTGCAGCTGAAATATGCTGTGCTGTCCAATGTGCCGGATGATAACTGCGACCCGAGCCGTGCCGAAGGCCGCTGTTTCCAGGCGCAAATTCGCCTGACTCCGAGCGAAGATCTCAGCGCTTCTGACTGGGCCATCTATTTTAGCCAGATGCGTCCGGTACTCTCGGTTGCCTCGCCTGAGTTTCATATAGAGCATATTCAGGGCGATCTGCATCGTCTGACGCCAACCGCCGCCTTCGGCGGTTTCAAAAAGGGTGTCAGCGAAATCATCAATTTTCGCGGTGAGCTGTGGCAGCTGTCGGAAATCGATGCCATGCCCAACTATTACATGGTGGTTGAGGGGCTCAAGCCGGAGGTCATCGCCAGCACTGAAGTTAAGCAAGACCCGGATACCGGGCTTGAGTTGCTTCCCTATGTGCAGCCTTATACGGATGCCGAGAAACAATATCGCCGCAGCTCAAAGGATAAGCTGCCCTGGGATACCGCCAATGTCGTCTTCGGCCAAAATGCCGATACTCCCGATGATGCCGGCCTTGCGGTGGCAAGCCTTATTCCTAAGCCGGATTCAGTGACTTGGCTTGAGCAAACACCCGTCACCCTCAATGCCGGGATTAAGCTTAACCCGAGCCACATAGCTACCGGAGTCGAGCTGCAATCACTTGAGGCGGCGCTCTTGCGCCTACAAAGGCTGGGTGTCAGCCAGAGCGAGCAAGGATTGGCGCTTAACTTGCTGCCGCTCAAGGGCGGGCAAAGCGAGCACTATCGACTCGAGATTGAGGCTGGCGAAATTAACCTGGCCGCCGCAGACGCCGCGGGTTACTCCTATGGCTTGGCGAGTCTTGCCGCCTTGCTGCAGTTGCCTGCCGATGATACCCAATCAATAGCACTGCCACAGCTGCGCATTCAAGATGGCCCCAGATACCCGTTTCGTGGTATGCATCTGGATGTTGGCCGCAACTTCCACTCCAAGGCGTTTGTGCTGAGCCTGCTGGAGCAGATGGCGGCTTATAAACTCAACGTATTGCATTTGCACATGGCCGACGATGAAGGCTGGCGCCTGCAGATCCCCGGCCTGCCGGAGCTGACCGAGATTGGCAGCAAGCGTTGCCATGATCTCGATGAAAACCGCTGTTTGCTGCCGCAACTCGGCAGTGGCCCCAATCCTGAGACTCAGGTCAACGGGTACTACACGACCCAGGACTATATCGACATTCTCAAGTTTGCCGCCGCAAGACAGATCCAGGTGATCCCGTCGATGGATATGCCGGGTCACTCCCGCGCCGCTATCAAATCGATGCAGGCCCGCAGCCGCAAGTTATTGGCTCAGGGCGACAGTCAGGCCGCCAGCCAATATCTGCTGGCGGATCCCGAGGATGCCACTGTCTACAGCTCTATTCAGTATTACAACGACAACACGCTCAATGTCTGTATGGAGTCCAGTTACACCTTTGTCGCCAAGGTGATAGATGAAATTGCCAAGCTGCATCAGGCCGCCGGAGTACCGCTTAAGCGCTATCACATAGGTGCCGATGAGACCGCCGGTGCCTGGCTCGACTCGCCGGCCTGTGAACGCTTTATTGCGGCCAATTCGCAGCGAGTGGCCGACAAATCGGCCCTCGGCGCCTACTTTATTGAGCGGGTATCGCAGATGCTGGCCGATCGCGGCATAGAGGCTGCCGGTTGGAGCGATGGCATGAGTCACGTCAACCCGGCCAATATGCCGAGCCCGGTGCAAAGCAATATCTGGGACATAGTCGCCCACGGCGGCTTCAAACGGGCACATGCCCAGGCCAATCTCGGCTGGGATACTGTACTGTCCAACCCGGAAGTACTCTATTTCGATATGCCGCCGGCGGCCGATCCGAAAGAGCCCGGCTATTACTGGGCCAGTCGCAGCAGCAACAGTCGCAAGTTACACAGCTTTATGCCGGATAACCTGCCGGCCAATGCCGAGCAGTGGGGCGATATTGAGGCCAGGCCTTTTGTCGCCGATGACACAGAGCAACTCAGCCCACAAGGAAAGCGTCTCAGCGGCCCAATGGCGCCGGGCAGGGGCTTTATAGGCCTGCAGGGGCAACTCTGGAGCGAGACGATTCGCAGCGACACGACCGCAGCCTACATGATTTTCCCTCGCCTCTTGGTTTTGGCGGAAAAGGCCTGGCATAAGCCGGACTGGGAACTGGCTTACCGGCATCAGGGGGCAAGTTACAGCCAGGATTCCGGTCACTTCGTTGCCGAGCAGCGACAGGCGCAGGCAGAGGATTGGCATCGACTGGCCAACATCCTGGGGCATAAGGAACTGGCCAAGCTGGATAAGGCCGGGGTCCATTACCGTTTGCCGCTGCCGGGCGGCAGAATCAAGGATGGCAAGCTTGAGGCCAATATCATCTTTCCCGGGCTCAAGATCCAATATCGCCGACCAGGGGCTGAATGGCAGGAGTATCGCGGCCCTGTGGCAATTGCTGCGCCGCTTGAGCTTCGCAGTGTTTCGCCCGATGGCCGCCGCTATAGCCGGGTTCAGCCACTGAATTAGTCTTTAAGCAGGTACGGATGTGGGCTGGCGTTAACAGATAACGCCAGCCCACGTTGCCTGACTTATTTTTAATGCCCGGTTTTTAATGCCTGGTTTTAATACTTGAGTTGCGTTAGAAGAGTGGCGTTTAAGAGTGGTTAAGGGGCCCGAGTCGCTCAAAGATAGTGGCTTGCTGAATATTTATTGGTTAATTTTCAATGTATTAGTCAATGGCGAGTCCTAGCCATGAGTCGATTTATCTCTGCTGATTAAAATTAAATGACAACGCTGTCATTTGTGATGTAACATTAGTTTAACCACATGGTTAACTATAGCTTTAACTTGAGTGCGCTCAGTGGAATGTCATCGGGTTAATCCTGAAAGGCGCCTTACTGCAGCGATTTGTCAGTGTTCCGCCGCGCCAGATTGCGCCGTGACCATAAAAGAAACAGAAAGAGGTCTGCCATGGGGGAAAACCCGACACCGGATACACAAGTGTTTATAGGGATAGACGGCGGCGGCAGTAAGTGCCGGGCAACCCTCTACTGCCGGCAAAAGGGTGTGCTGGGAACCGGAGTTGCCGGTCGGGCCAATCCTTTGCACGGTCTGAGCCAAACTTTCGACTCCATCATCAGTGCTACAGGTTTGGCCCTGGCCGATGCCGGTCTGCAGCAAGCCGATTGCGCCAATATGGTGGCCGGTCTCGGGCTTGCCGGTGTCAATATTCCCAGGCTTTATCAGGAGATCCTCGATTGGCGGCATCCCTTTGCCGCCATGTATCTGACCACAGATCTGCATACCGCCTGCATAGGCGCCCACCAGGGGGAAGAGGGTGCCGTCATCATCACAGGCACAGGTTCCTGCGGTTATGCCCATGTGGGCGAACGGCAGTTGTCTCTCGGTGGTCATGGCTTTGCTCTGGGCGATAAGGGCAGCGGCGCATGGATGGGCTTGAAAGCCGCGGAGCAGGTGTTGTTATCGCTCGATGGTTTTGCGCCGCAAACAGCCCTTGGCGCCAAACTGCTGGCCCATTTCGGGGTGACAGATGCCCTGGGGATAGTGGAAAACCTCGCCGGACGCTCCTCCAGTTGTTATGCCGCCCTGGCGAGAATAGTGCTGTCCTGTGCGGCCGAGGGCGATGATACCGCCACCACTATTGTCAGCGAAGGTGCCGACTATATCAGCCAGTTGGCACGGCGCCTGTTTGAACTCAATCCGCCGCGATTTGCCATGATAGGCGGCCTGGCCGAGCCGCTCCGGCCCTGGCTGGCCGACGATGTGGTCGAACGAATCGCCCCCGTGTTGGCGCCACCGGAAATCGGTGCCGTGCACTTTGCCATGCACCAACACTCGCAATTTTCAGCCCGTCCGGCCGATGCCGGCGCATACGACTTAGCAAAGGTGAAACCATGACCCATACCATAATGGAGCGCGAGGCTCGCAGTGCTCCCGAGAAGATTGCCAACCAGTTGCAGGCCAATGACCAGTTAACCCGGAAACTGGGGCAGCGGCTGCGCGAGTTTGCGCCCAAGTTTGTGATGATTGTGGGTCGCGGCTCTTCCGATCACGCCGGGGTATTTGCCAAGTATCTGTTTGAAATAGAGGCCGGTGTGCCTACTTTTGCCGCCGCGCCTTCGGTGGCCAGTGTCTATGGCAAGCGCTTGCAGTTGGCCGGTGGTCTGGTGATAGTCATCTCTCAGTCGGGACGCAGCCCGGATATTCTGGCCCAGGCCAAGATGGCCCGCGAAGCCGGTGCCTTTTGCGTGGCGCTGGTCAATGATGAAACCGCACCTATCAAGGACATAGTCGATCTTGTATTGCCGCTTCGCGCTGGAGAGGAGCAGGCGGTGGCCGCCACCAAGAGCTATTTGGCTACCCTGTCGGCGCTGCTGCAACTGGCCGCTGCCTGGACCCAGAGCCCTGAGCTGGCCCGCGCCATAGATGAATTGCCCCAGGCGCTGCAGGCGGCTGTGGATGCAGAACCTCAACTGACTGCCGAATCTTTGCAGGGCAGCAACAATTTGGTAGTGCTGGGACGAGGACTGGGTTATGCCATCAGTAAAGAGATAGCGCTCAAACTCAAGGAAGTCTGTTCTATCCATGCCGAGGCCTTCTCCAGCGCCGAATTTCTTCACGGCCCTGTGACCCTGGTGGAGAACCAGCTCAAAATAGTCGATGTCTGTGTGACCGATGAATCCTATGCCAGCCATCTTGAGCAGGTAGCTGAAGTCGGGCGCCGCGGCGCTGAGTTGGTGCACCTCAAGCAAACCGCCAATGAGGTTCACCCCAGAGTCGCGCCACTGGCATTGCTGCAGCGTTTTTATATCGATGTGGCCGCTGTGGCCATAGCCAGAGGCATAGATCCGGATCAACCGGCCGGGCTTAAGAAAGTCACCCAAACCCTTTAAGTCAAACCTTTTGATTAAAGTGGCCGGCGTACCCAACCTGGATAACGCAGTGGAGAGCAGAGAATGACGCAAACCTTTATCGCCGAGCGCTTGTTCGATGGCAGGCAATATCATCACAATCTGAGCTTTGTCGTGGAGAACGGCCATCTGCAGGCCTTGGGCTCTGCGGCAGGTTCAGATGCTATCCGCCTGCAAGGCCTGGTCGTACCCGGGTTTATTGATGTGCAGGTCAATGGCGGTGGCGGCGCGCTGTTTAACGGCGAGCCTACGCTCGAGTGTATCGCAACCATAGGCCGGGCCCACGCCAGGTTCGGCACCACAGGTTTTTTGCCGACCCTGATCAGCGACAGAATCGAGGTGATGAATCGCGCGGCCGATGCGGTGGCCGAGGCGATAGCCAAGCAAAGCACAGGGGTGTTGGGGATACATTTTGAGGGGCCGCACTTGTCTGTGCCGAAGAAAGGTGTGCATCCACAGCAATATATCCGCCGAATTTCCGATGCCGAGCTGGCACTGTTCAGCCGTCAGGACTTGGGTGTTCGTTTGGTGACTCTGGCGCCAGAAAATGTGGCGCCTGAGGTTATCAGTGCCTTGGTCGAGGCCGGTGTCCGTGTTTGTCTAGGTCACTCCAATGCCGACTATGATACCGTGCGTTCGGCCCTGGCGGCAGGTGCCAGTGGTTTTACTCATCTCTACAACGCCATGTCGCCCTTGGGCTCCAGAGCACCGGGTATGGTGGGCGCCGCCATAGAGGACGAGGCCAGTTGGTGTGGCCTTATCGTCGATGGTCACCATGTGCATCCGGCTGCAGCCAAGGTGGCTATCCGCGCCAAGGCTAAAGGCAAGATGCTCTTGGTGACGGACGCCATGCCACCTGTGGGGTTGGAGCAAGATGCCAGTTTTGAGCTCTTTGGCCAGCAGGTGCTGCGCCAGGGCGACAGACTCAACGCCATCACAGGAGAGCTGGCCGGATGTGTGCTGGATATGAATACCGCGGTGCGAAACGCTGTCTCTCTGCTGGGGCTCAGTGTTGAAGAATCCATGCGGATGGCGAGCGAGTATCCGGCGGCATTTCTTGGGCTTGAGCAGCAAGGCCACTTGGCTGCGGGCAAACGTGCCGATTTCCTGGTGCTCGATAATGAACTCAAGGTGCAAAGCACCTATATCGGCGGTCAATTGGTTTACGCCGCCGAGGAAAGAGTGCAGTGAAATAAGCCGTTGCGCCAAGAACGCGATTAACCCTCTTCACCTAAGCAGTGCAGCTTTTACCCGGATAAAGATAATAACAACAGGGAAGCCCTATGACTGAAAAGATAGCGGCGGCAACTGAGACCGCCAACAAGCCCAGGCTGATGTCGCTCGATGCGCTGCGGGGCTTTGACATGTTCTGGATCCTCGGCGGTGAAGCGCTGTTTGCCGCCCTCTTGCTGCTGACTACTTGGAGTGGCTGGCGTTGGTTCGATGGCCAGATGCACCACAGCAGTTGGCATGGTTTTACCTTCTACGATCTTATCTTCCCGCTGTTTATCTTCCTCTCCGGCGTTGCCCTGGGTTTGTCTCCCAAGCGTCTGGACAAGTTGGCGTTTGCCGAGCGACTTCCAAAATATAAGCACGCAGTTAAGCGTTTGGCTTTACTGCTGTTTTTTGGCGTGCTCTACAATCACGGCTGGGGGACGGGCATGCCGGTGGCCCTGGATGAGATACGCTATGCCAGCGTCTTGGGGCGTATCGCCTTCGCCTGGTTTTTTGCCGCCATGCTGGTGTGGCACACAGGGCTCAGAACCCAGATCTATGTTGCTGTCGCTATCTTGCTGGGATACGCCATGGTGCAGCTGTGGCTACCGGTCCCGGGCGGCAGTGCCGGGGACTTCAGCGCCGCCGGTTCTATCAACGCCTGGGTAGACAATCATTTCCTGCCCGGGATCAGCTACCAACATAAGCCTTATGATCCGGAAGGCCTGTTATCGACCCTTCCCGCAGTGGTCAATGCTTTGGCCGGTGTGTTTGTGGGCCGCTTTTTGCAGCAGCAAAGTTTTTCAGCCTGGGGCAGGGTAGGTTTGCTGTGTCTGGCCGGGCTTGTTTGTTTGGGGCTTGGCTGGCTGCTTAATCCTCTGATCCCGGTCAATAAAGATCTCTGGACCAGCAGTTTTGTGCTGGTGAGCAGCGGCTGGAGCCTGTTGCTGCTGGCACTGTTTTACGCCGTTATCGATGTGCTTGGGCTGCGTTGGTTGGGTTTCCCCTTTGTGGTGATTGGTTGCAACGCCATCATCATCTATCTCGCTTCCAGTCTGGTTCAGTGGCGCTATAGCAGCGAAAGTCTGCTTGGCGGTTTTATCAATAGCGCTCCCGAGAACTGGCAGCCACTGCTTGGGGTATTGGCCATGCTCGGGGTGCAATGGTTGCTGCTCTGGTGGATGTATCGCAGGCAGTTGTTTATTCGGGTTTAGCTTGCCTAAGTGAGGTGAACAAGCGGCCATCTGCCGGGTTTAAAATTAATGACAGCGTTGTCTTTTTTGTTATTATGACGTAACTTTATTGAAACAAAGCCGTGTATAAAGCTGCCGCGGCATCAAGGTTTCAAGGGTTAAACACCACTCAAGATGGATGGGGCGCCGATAAATTTGGTTGCCAAACAATAAATTACTATAAGAAGCAGGTTTATGAACATGACAGTTGCTACCCCGGCTGACGCAGCCTCAAGAAGCAGTTTTCTGCCTATGACTATCGTAGGTGCGCTGTTTTTCATCTTTGGATTTGTGACCTGGTTGAATGGTTCATTGATCCCTTTTCTGCAAATCATCTGTGAGCTCAATGAGTTTCAGGCACTGTTTGTCACCTTTGCCTTCTACATCGCTTATACCGTGATGGCGCTGCCCATGTCGTCTATCCTGCGCCGTACCGGCTATCGCAATGGTATGGCGGTGGGGCTGGGGATCATGGCCGTCGGCTCTATGCTGTTTATTCCCGCCGCCTTCAGCGCCAACTTTTTGATGTTCCTGCTGGCGCTTTTTGTACTGGGAACCGGCCTGACCATTTTGCAGACGGCGTCCAACCCCTATGTGGTGCATATTGGTCCAAAGGAGAGCGCCGCCATGCGGATCTCCATCATGGGGTTGATTAACAAGGGGGCCGGGGTGATAGTGCCTATCCTGTTTACCGCTTTGGTACTGGCTGATCTGGAAGGGTTCACCGCCGGGCATCTGGCTGCCATGGCCCCGGCCGAGCGAGAAGCCCAAATAAGCGAACTGTCTTCGCGTCTGGTGATGCCCTATATCTATATGACGCTGGCGCTTGTGGTATTGATTGCACTGGTGAAGTTTTCTGCTTTGCCGGAAATCGCCTTCGAGGGAGAAGAGGGAGAGCACGCCGACAAGAGCGGTATAGTGCATTTCCCTCAGGTGATCCTGGGCGCCATAGCCATCTTTGCCTATGTGGGGGTTGAAGTGATTGCCGGTGATACCATAGGTCTCTATGGTGCCAGCCTTGGCGTCAACAATTTCGCATCCCTGACCTCCTACACCATGGTGTTTATGGTTATCGGCTACCTTTTGGGGGTTAGTTGTATTCCACGTTTTATCAGCCAGGAAAAGGCTTTACTCGCCTCGGCCTTGGCGGGTATTGCTTGCATCTTTGGTATCATCTTCTCATCGGCCGAGAGCCATGCTATCTCGTCGCTGCTGTGGGGGTGGAGCGGTATTCCAACTATTCCGGATACAGTCACCTTTGTTGCCATGATGGGCCTGGCTCACGCTCTGGTTTGGCCTTCTGTGTGGCCGCTGGCGCTGGAAGGGCTGGGCAAGTACACGGCCCAGGGCTCGGCGCTGCTGATCATGGGTATTTCAGGTGGCGCCATACTGCCGCTGATATTCGGCAAGATCGCCCACTTCAGCGACAATGTGCAGTTGGGTTACTGGATAGGCTTGCCCTGTTATCTGTTTATTCTCTTCTATGCGCTGAAAGGCCATAAGATGCGTAGTTGGTAAACAGGGAAATTCCGGGCATAAAGAAGCCACCTGCTAAACAGGTGGCTTCTTGCTTATCAAGGTATCTCTCGTATTCTTCTGTAACTCTGGCTCTTGCAACAAATAGAATAGATAAAGAAACCAGTTAACCTTTCCGTGCCGAGCTTGGCAGGTAATCAATTCCAACTTGGATTAGTCGTACGCTTGTGGCTATGAGCCATTGGTTCCTTGATTGAGCCGTTATCGCTGACATAGATATCAAATGCCGTAGAAGTAGTTACCCAGTAGCAACGTCAGAGCATAGCCCACCGAGTAGCACAGCAGCAGCGCAGGTACATACTTGAGGTAGGAGACAAAAGTCAGCTCTTTGACCTTGCTCATGGCGATGATCCCGGCCGCCGAACCTATTACCAGCAGAGAGCCACCAACACCTACTGCGTAGGTCAGGCCGAGCCACTCTGGTGTGGTCAGTTGCGGTGCGGCTTTCAAAAGTGCCGCGGTCAAGGGCACGTTATCCAATACCGCCGAGCCCATACCTGTGACAAAGTTGGAAATGTTGGGGTCGTGACGGGCGTAGACCTGGGCCAGCAGATCCAGCGTTCCTATCTCTTTGAGCATCCCTACCAACAAGAGGATCCCGAGGAAGAACAGCAAGGTGTCGTATTCCACTTGGCGGATATACTCGAGGATCTGCAGCTCTTCTTTGTCGTTACGGGCGGTGTGGCCCACCAGGAACATGATTGACAACCCGGTGAGGAAAGTCAGTACGGGGGGAATGGCAAACAGAATATTCAGTGCCATGGTCATCAATATGGTGGTGAAGAAGATGATGGCTATCAGCACATCCACTGTCTCGTAACTTTGACGAATAGGTGTGGTGGACACCTCGCCCTTGGCATTGAGGGAGAAGAGTATTGCCAGCAACATCACGCTGAACGCCGCCGGCAGCACCAACATCAACAGCTCTGACATATGCACATGGCCGCCGAGGAAGATCATCAGGGTGGTGACGTCACCCGTTATCAGGGAAACCCCTCCTGAGTTGACGGCAAAGATAATCAATACCGCCATCCGGCGACGCATCTGTTTGTCGAGTTTGAAGGTGGTCAGCAGTCCCAGAGAGACCAAGGTAGCGGTGACGTTGTCACAGATGGCCGACAATACCAGGGAAAACAGGGCGACTTGCAGCATCAGCATCCGGGTACTGACCCGTTGCGGAAACAGCTTCTGCACTAAAATTTGGATCATGCCCTTGGCGTTGAGGTAGGCCACAAAGGTCATGGTCGACATCAAAAACAACCAGAGCGTCGCGATTTCCAGCAGGTTTTCATTGAGTTGATGCTCTACCAGCTTTTCATGGCCGGGGTCGCCGGCAGACATGAACAGAGCTATCCAGGAGATACAACCGAAAAACAGAGTCGTTTTGGCTTTGTTGAGGTGAGTCACCTCTTCAAAAATGATACTCAGCAGTGCCAACACCGCCAGTATGATAAGAAAGGTATAGAGCATAAATGCAATTCCAACTGCTGATTTTATGTTCGTCTGCCCTGGGGGATGTGGGCAGTTTTTGTGTCAGCCATCAAGGTTCAATTAATCAAGCTGTGATAGCGCGTGCGCATCAGACCACACTGACATGGATAACGCAACTGTTAACTGGAACACATTTTCTTAGACTTTGTGATAAGCGTCCGTCGACTTTCGGGCTAAGCCAGTGATTTGGTCTGTTTATTTTTTATATCTTGGTGTTTTGCACTGATTGGGTTTGTTTGGCAGCGAAACGCGACAGTCGACTCGCGAGCCGGTGGCAAGTTGGCGTGACAGACATGGTGCAGCTTTAATTGACTTGTGAGTATGGCGCTGGGTGGAAAATTTGCAGAAGGGGAATTGAGCAACCTGAGTTCGAGCTGGACGCCAGAGAAATCTACCCGGCGGGAGTGGGCATAAAAAACGGGGCCGTATAGGCCCCGTTTTCAATCCATCTGCGGATTACTTCATGCGTGCCAAGACGCGATCGGCTGCATCCAGAGTCGCTTGCAGCNGCCATAGACAGGAAACCTGCTTCAAAGGCGCTTGGTGCCAGGTAAATACCTTCATCCAACATGCCGTGATAGAAGGCGCGGAACTGCTCCATATTGCACTTGGTGACCTGCTCAAAGCCGGTGATCTTCTCTTCATCGGTAAAGAAGAAACCAAACATGCCGCCAACATAGTTGATGGCCATAGGGATACCATGTTTGTCGGCCGCGGCCTTGAAGCCTTCGGCAATACGCTTGGTCTTGGCAGCCAGATCTTCATAGAGGCCAGGCTCTGACAGGGCTTCCAGCTGGGCCAGACCTGCGGTCATGGCGATAGGGTTACCTGAAAGGGTACCGGCTTGGTACACAGGGCCGGTCGGGGCAATATACTGCATGACTTCTTTCTTGCCACCGAAGGCACCAACCGGCATACCGCCGCCGATAACTTTACCCAGAGTGGTCAGATCCGGTGTCACCCCATAGTGGCCTTGAGCACCGCTCTTGGAGACGCGGAAGCCTGTCATCACTTCGTCGATGATTAACAGGGCGCCGAACTGATCGCATAGCTCACGCAGTCCTTCAAGGAAACCTGCAACCGGCGGGATACAGTTCATGTTGCCGGCAACCGGCTCAAGTATGATACAGGCGATATCCTGCGGATGCTGGCTGAACAGCTCTTTGACTGAGTCCAGATCGTTATAGACAGCAGTCAGAGTGTGCTTGGCGAAGTCAGCTGGGATCCCAGGGGAGCTGGGCTGACCCAGAGTCAGGGCGCCTGAGCCGGCCTTAACCAGCAGACAGTCGGCATGGCCGTGGTAGCAGCCTTCGAACTTGAGGATTTTGTCTCTGTTGGTGTAACCACGAGCCAAGCGTATGGCGCTCATGGTAGCTTCTGTACCAGAGCTCACCATGCGTACCTGTTCAATGGAAGGCACCATCTCAATGACTTTTTCTGCCATCTGCACTTCCAGTTCGGTAGGTGCGCCGAAAGACAGACCGTTCTCCACCGCCTTGAGAACTGCTTCGCGGATCTTGGGATGGTTGTGACCCAGGATCATAGGCCCCCAGGAACCGACATAGTCGATATAGGCTTTGCCGTCGGCATCATAGATATAGGCACCGTCGGCCTTTTCGATGAAGCGGGGAGAGCCGCCTACACCATTGAAGGCACGTACTGGCGAGTTCACACCGCCGGGGATGGTTTTCTTGGCCTGTTCAAACAGGTCTTCAGAACGGGTCATGTTTAATCCTTAAAGTCAGTGGCCGCTCTTTAGCGATTGGCCTTGCGTGAATACCAGTTAACCGGACACTCGTATTTTTCCAACTGATTGTCCACCCCGAGTGTCAGGGCAAACAGTGCCATGCGGATCAACAAGCCATTGTCGGCCTGACGGAAGATAGCCAGGTTGGGATGGTTGTTAAGATCATTGTCCAGCTCATTGGCCTGCAGCCTGGAGTCCCGAGGCAATGGATGCATGATCACTGTATTGGACTTACAATTTTTGGTGTATATGGCGCTGTTCAAACGGAACTTGCCACGATACTTATCGGCTTCCTCCTGCGAGGGGAAGCGCTCTTCCTGAATGCGCGTCAGATAGAGTATATCAGCCTGATCTAAATTGCCTTCCAGTTGGTCTGTTATTGTGATCTTATGCCCGGCATTTTCAATGTCGGCGATCACATAGTCAGGCATTGCCAGCTCGGCAGGGGAGATCAGGGTGAAGCTGATGTTCTTGTACATGCACAGTAGACGCGACAGCGAGTGCACAGTGCGGCCGTATTTGAGATCGCCCACCATGGCGATATGCATACCGTCTATGCCTAAGCCTTTGCTGTGCAGCTCTTTCTGTATGGTGAACAGATCCAGCAGTGCCTGGGTTGGATGCTCGTTGGCACCATCGCCGCCGTTAATCACAGGCACCCGGCTGCCTTCGGCAAATTCGCGTACCGAGTAGGACTCGGGGTGGCGCATGGCTATCACGTCCGAGTAGCTGGACAACACCCTGGCGGTATCGTAGAGGGACTCCCCCTTGGACAGCGACGAGGAGGCCATGCCGACCGTTTCAGCAACCCGGCCGCCAAGCAGGTTGAAGGCGCAGCCGAAGCTGACCCGGGTGCGGGTGCTGGGTTCAAAAAATAGATTGCCGAGAATAGCACCGTCCAGCACCTTGGTACGCTTCTCGCGTAGTGCGTATGGGGTCATCTTTTGGGCTACTGAGAAAATGGTTTGAATGGCGTCCAGATCTAACTGGTTTACAGAGAGGATATGTGATCCCTGGAAATGGTTCATCAGCCTTGGTTTCCAATGCAGTTGGGTGTTGACACTGAGGTCTGGACCCATGGGTTATGTAGGGTTTGGCTGAGGCGCAACTATAACAGAAGGCGGCGGTCATGAAAATGACTGATGACTGAAATTACACTTCTCCGGCACGGATTTCCTGCTGCAGGTTAGACCAACTGATCACTCCGACGATATTCTCCGGGTTATCTTGATAGATATAGACTTCACCGGCACGTTTCGGCGCCAGTATTTCATACACCTCGTTGAGGGTGGCCGAGTCGGGTAGCCCCTGGATCCTGTGTTGGGTCAGGCTGGTGTCAGTGTCAAACGAAGGCATCTGCAACTCCAGCATGGCAATCTGGCCTTCGGCATCTCTGGCAAGCACAGGCCTGCCCTGGGCGCGTTTCATTACTTCCAGCAGCAGCTCATCATTGTTGTTGACTATCACTATGCGCCTGTCCATCAGGGCGCGTACTCCGAGTTTCTGTAACCCCAGGTTAACCGGGGCCACTTTATAACCCAGGCCCATGATATCCAACTGACGAAAGAATATGGATTTGGCATTCAGCCCCTGATAGGCGATGAGGTAGGCGGGCACGGCCACTATCATTCCGGGCAGTATGATGGAGGCATCATTGGTCATCTCCAGCAGCGCCACCAGGGCGGCGAGCGGTGCACTGAGGCAAACCCCCATCATGGCGGTCATGCCGATGACGGTATAGAGCCCTGCATAGGGGGCCACCGAGGGAAACAGCAGCGCGGTCGCCTGAGCCAGAATGGCGCCGCCCAAGGCGCCTATACCGTAGAGTGGGCCTATGATCCCACCCGGGATCCCAAGGCCGATAGCGGCAATGGTTGCGATAATCTTGGCCAGCAATACCGCCAGCAAAAACCAGATGGCCGGATTGTCGCTGACCGCAAGTCCTATGGCCATTTCACCGCTGCCCAATGCCTGAGGCAGCACCAGGCCTATCAAAGTGGTGATAACACCCGCCAGTAACAGGCGGATAATCAAGGGCCAGTGTTGGCCGCGCTCGGTCACCTGAATAAGGCTGTGATTGAATAAGGCCGCGGCGACCCCCAGCACTATACCGCCGAGTGCCAGCAGCGGGTACTGATCCAGTGGAATATGGCTGACCTTGATGGCATCAAACTCGTGGATATTACCGAACACCACCTGGCTGGATACGGCGCCGCAGATGGCCGACAGCATGATGGGGAAGAAGTACTGTACCTTGTATTCCCTGAGCACCACTTCGAGGACAAATACCACGGCGGCCAAGGGCGCGTTAAAGGTGGCGGCTATCCCGGCGGCTATGCCGCTGGCGCACATGATGCGTACACTGTTGTCCGGCAGCTTGAATTTTTCCGCCAATACCGAGGCGGTGACCGCCCCCAGATGAATTGCCGGGCCTTCACGACCGACCGAGAAGTTGCTCGCCAGTGCAAACAGCGCCTGAAAAAACTGCCCCGGTGCCGACTGCAGCGGAATTTTGCCGTAATGCAGTTTCACCCTGTGCAGCACATAGGCTATGCCCATCCGCTTGTAGCGTTTGGAGCCGAATTTGGCGACAATCCAGATCAAAAAAGCCCCAAAAAGTGGTAACAGGACTCGCCAGTCACCGATTGAGCCCGTAAAATCCCATTCTTGTGTTTGGGTAAAATGATTGGCCCATTGCAGCAGCAGGCGAAATAGTATGATGACAGCCGAGGCCATCAGCGCAAACAACAGGGCCAGCAGACACAGTTGAATACTGATCCTCGTTTGGGACAGCTTGTCTCTCATCTGGTGGCGCAGATACTTTCGCGCCTCAAGTTTGAACTTTCTGAATCTTGTCTGCACTGCTGCTTTCCGAAGCCTGATGTGAAATCTTAGTACCCAAGATGGAAATTTTTATATAAGGGGCTGTTAGTTAATGGCAAATTATCATCGCTGGCTCGATCGCCTGCAAGTGATGGAGCGAAATATTCGCCCATCCAGTCTGTATTTGTTGCTCTTGGTCATGGTGGCCTTTCTGACTGGACTGCTCAGCTATCACTTTTTTATTCCGCCAGCAGAAGTCAAATTTCAACGAAACGATGGCAAGAGTCAGCGATTGCAGATCGAGTTACAGGAGCAGGCGCAGCAGTTGGCGAGCCGCAATTTGGAGCTGAGCCTGGCCAAGGAAGCCAACGAACAGATGCAGCAGCTGTTCAACAAACAGCATAAAAAGCAGCAGGAGCTGGAACGTGAGTTGGCCTTCTACCGCAGCATCATGGCGCCGGAGTATAATGCCGAAGGGGTGGCTATTCATGGTTTGGAATTGATGCCTTTAGCCACAGCTGGACAGTTTCGCCTCAAATTGGTGCTGACCCAGTTGCAAAAGCGTAAGCAGGCGCTCAAGGGAAGAAGTGAGATACTTCTCATTGGCATGCAAGAGGGCAAGCAAGTCGAACTGAATTTAGCTAAACTGGTGGACACCAAGTTGGCATTTAACTTCAAGTACTTTCAGGTACTGGAAGCGGAATTTACCCTGCCTGAAGGGTTTGAATTACAGCAGATGAAAGCCAAGGTCGTTGTGCCTGCGAGTCGCTGGAGCAAAGGCGCCGAAACCGAGCAAAGTTTCAGCTTGCCTGAGTTGCTTGAGGGCGAAAAAGATCCCGGCATAATACTTGAACAAAATAGTCAGGTAACAGATAATCTGCCACAGCAAACAGATGTAAGAGGTAGTAATGACTGAACAAGCTGAATCAGCTATGCCCATCCAGTTTACCGATGCGGCGGCAACCAAGGTCAAGGCCTTGCTGGAAGAAGAACAGAACAGTGCGCTGAAGCTGCGGGTCTATGTCACGGGCGGCGGCTGCTCAGGTTTTCAGTATGGCTTCACCTTTGACGAAAAAGTGAATGAAGGCGATTTCACTGTGGAAAAACAAGGGGTACAGCTGGTCGTTGATCCCATGAGCCTGCAATACCTCGTTGGCGGTGAAGTGGATTACACCTCAGGGCTGGAAGGTTCGCGTTTTTTCGTCAAAAACCCAAACGCCACCACCACCTGTGGCTGTGGGGCCAGCTTCTCGGTATAACCGAGAATAAAAGCAGCAAAAAGCCGTCCACTGGGACGGCTTTTTTGTGGGCGCAAGGCCGGTTACTGCATCAGGTTGAAGTTCATCTTACGCTTGAAGAAGGCTTTGACCTTGGGGGTAAAGGCTATCCATACCTGCAGCATGCAAAAGCCTATCAGAAAGCTGAAAATGGCCCAGTCCGGTGCCTTGATCTCAAAACCTGTGATTTTGAGTGAGTTAGGCCCAGTAGCTACACTGTCGCCCTGATCCAGAAGATAGGGCAAGAAACTCACCAGCGCGAGTTGCACCAAGGTATAGAGTCGTAGTGCCCATAAGCCGGCTTGATGGCGCGCTAATACCGCCAACACCATGATCAGCGTCAGCAGACAAAAGATAACGCCTTGACCGGCAATCAGACCACTGACCGCGGCAGCGATATAAAGTAGCATCAGCAGCAGTAGGCGTTTGGGAATGGCGTAGCTTTCTGTGGCGGTTTGGCTCATCTCGCGGCGCTCCTTGTGCACTATTGAATCATGCTCTATCGACTCAGTGACGCGTCTTGGGCGCCAGTCGCTGCTCCAGCTCATGTGGCGGGATCACTACGCCGAGATCTTCCAGCATAGGGAAGACGGCAACATAGAGCTCGTCATCTTCCATACCTGGAACCCAGCGCTCCAGCCACTCGGCCAGGCCGATAGACAGCGGTCGGCAATCTTGCCAATCATCCTCGGCCCACAGGGAAGCCGTCTCTTCACTGGGCCAAACTGGAATACAGTCTTCATCATCCGTGGTCAGCATCACGCAGCCGTCATTGTCTTGTAATACCCACAGCTCTTTATGTTCTTTTACCTGCTCTACCAGAAAGTCGTAGCGGCCTTCCGGTGTCATACCGGCGAACTGGGCCTGGGTTTGTTTCTTGCTCATGGTGACATCTCATCTCGGTGGCCACGGCACTGCGCCCGGCCAAAAATTGACGGCATGTTAACATTGCTTGCAGGCAAGAAAAAGCGCCCCGCAGGGCGCAATGGCTAATTCCTGTTTTTCAGCTTTGCCTGGTTGAAGCCAATCTTTTTTCAGGCGGCGGGGAAACGGGCACCGAGCACGGCTTCGCGGCTGGCGCCGGTTACCGCCGGCAGGTTCGCCGGTAAGCCTTGATGGTGGCGCAGCGCCAGCCAGGCAAACGCTATGCCTTCCACCCACTTGGGATCAATACCCAAAGCCGAGGTAGTGGCTATGCTGTGCTTTGGTAACTGGGCCCCGAGGCGTTTCATCAATACGCCATTGAGCGCGCCGCCACCACAGACATAGATTTCGCCATCCGGGCTCAGCTTGGCTATGTCTCTGGCAATGCTGTGACAGGTGAGATCCAAGAGTGTCGATTGAATATCTTCTTCCGGCAGATGGCTGAACAGCGCCAGTTGTTGATCCAACCAGGCGTTGTTGAATAGCTCTCTGCCCGTGCTCTTGGGATAATCCAGTGAGAAATAGGGGTGTGATAACAACTGCGCCAGAAACTCCGCCGAACTGTTGCCGCTTTCGGCCCACTGGCCATCTTCATCAAACGGCAGTTGTCTTATCTGCTGGCTCCAGGCGTCTATCAGGGTGTTTCCCGGGCCGGTATCAAAGCCAAGGATCTCCCGGTTATCGGCGGGCAGGAAAGTGATGTTGGCGATGCCGCCGATATTGAGAATGAAGCGATTTATACCTGGGTGTGAGAATATCTGCTGGTGGAATGCCGGCACCAAGGGAGCACCCTGGCCACCGAGGGCGACATCCTTACGGCGAAAGTCGGCGATAACATCTATACCGGTTTCGGCGGCGATTGTGTTGGGGTCGCCAATTTGCAGGGTAAAGCCCACTTCCAGGTTGGGCATGTGGCGTACTGTCTGGCCGTGGCTGCCGATAGCACAGATCTGTTCTTTACTCACCCCAGTCTTGGCCAGCAGTTGCTTGACCGCGGCTGCAAACACCTTACCAACAGTGCGATCCAGCCGTCCCAAACGGTTAATTTCATCTGTATCCGGTTGGCACAGACGCTGCAACCCCTTGAACAAATGAGTGGGCAACGGCTCTGTATGTTGGCCAAGCAGCTTAGGTTGACCACTGCTGAAGTCCACTAATACGGCATCAACGCCGTCCATGCTGGTGCCGGACATCAGCCCAATAAAGTATCCTGAATTCATCTATGCTGTCCCTGTTATTGCATCGCAACCTGAACTTGTTTGTTGCGCAGCAGAGTGGCCATCAATTGGCTACTGAGTTGTTGGAACGCGACACGTTCGCGCTTGGCTATCGCTTCGGCCTTGGGGAGATCCACAGTGCGCGGGTTTCTGTGTACACCGTTGACGATAAACTCATAGTGCAAATGGGCGCCAGTTACCCTTCCTGTGCGGCCAAGGGTTCCTATGATCTGTCCCTGTTTGACGCTTTCACCTTGTTTAACCTTACGCTTGTTAAGGTGTAAGTATTTGGTGGTATAGGTTTCGTTGTGTTTGATAAACACATAGTTGCCGTTGTATTGGTTGTAACCTGCCTTGATGACCCGGCCGCTGCCGGCCGCTTTGATGGGAGTGCCTATAGCGGCAACATAATCCACTCCGCGGTGAGCCTTCACCTGACCGGTAACAGGGTGCAGGCGGCGGGGATTGAAGTTGGAACTCACATACTTGAAGTCAACCGGAGAGCGCAGGAATGCTTTGCGCATGCTGCGGCCTTCCTCGGAATAGTAGTTGCCATCCTTATACCTTACCGCGGTGTAGCGCTCGCCCTGGTTGATAAATTCGGCCGCCAATATGTTGCCGTTACGTAGAAACTCACCATCGGCATATTCTTCTTCGTACATGAGGGCAAAGCTGTCGCCTTCGCGGATATCCAGGGCAAAGTCGACGTCCCAGCCGAATATGGTGGCCAGCTGCATAATCTGCGCCGGTGTCAGTCCGGCTTCGACTCCGGCATTCCAGAAGTTGCTCTTGATGCTGGCGCGGGCAAACTTATCCCGGGTCTCAACGGTTTTTACCGCCAGTTCTTCTTGATAACTCTTGCCCTGTTTGCGGACTATCAGGGTAGAGATGGCATCGAGGCGGTATCTGAGCTCTTGCAATTCGCCATCGGCGTTTTTACCTATGGCGACTTCGTCACCAGGCATGATTTTCAGCAGGTTTTTTTTCGCCAGCGGCAGCTGGGTAATGTCGTGAACTTCTCTGGCAGTAAGTGAGGCGCGACTGAAGAGCGCCGCCAGGGTATCGCCACTCTTTATCTCGAAATGTTCAAGCTCGGCTATCGCCGGACTGGTTTGCTCCGGAACTGTCAGAGCGGCTTTAGCCTGTTGATTGAGTTTCTCTGTCAACGCCTCGGCGGCGGCTTCTGATTCTGGATCTTGCCCGCTTTCAACCACTTGCTGGGCCGTAGGTGAAGTGGGGGTACGAAAGGCCAGAGGCACTTGGTAACGAACATGGGTTTCCGGAACGGCGCTGTTTTTCGATGCCTCGGCTTCGTCAGAGGGCAGCAACAGGGTTATCAGGGTTATGGTAGTAAAAATACTAAGCAGGATTTGATGCTTTCTGGGCAGCAGTTTGAAGAGAGTTATAAGCTTTGCCATCGACCCGGATACCAATTTCTTAATTCTTGGGCATATTGCCTTAGTGTACACACTTTCATTTAGGCTGGCTAACAAGTAACATAAGTCTCTTTGAATTTGAAGAGCCTAGGGAGTTGTTGGCGAGATGGCTGATTTAGCACAAATAATGGCGGAAATTAAACGTGGTACCGACGAGGTTTTGCTCGAAGCAGATCTGCTTGAAAAGCTGAAAGAAGGTCGGCCACTTAAAATCAAGTTGGGTGCTGATCCGACTGCGCCGGACATTCACCTAGGCCATACCGTTATTCTTAACAAACTCAGACTGTTCCAGGACCTGGGACACGAGGTTATCTTCCTTATCGGTGACTTTACCGGTATGGTCGGTGACCCGAGTGGCAAGAACAGTACTCGCCCACCTCTGACCCGTGAGCAGGTATTGGCCAACGCCGAAACCTACAAGGAGCAGGTATTCAAAATTCTGGATCCGGCCAAGACCCGGATTGAGTTCAATTCCAGCTGGTTGGAAGATCTCGGCGCCGCCGGTATGATCCGCCTGGCCTCCCGCCAGACTGTGGCTCGTATGATGGAGCGTGACGATTTCAAGAAGCGCTTTGCCTCAGGTCAATCGATCGCTATCCATGAATTTATGTACCCGCTGCTGCAGGGTTATGACTCAGTGGCATTGAATGCCGATGTAGAACTGGGCGGTACTGATCAGAAGTTCAACCTGCTGATGGGCCGTGAGCTGCAGAAATCCGAAGGCATGAAGCCTCAGGTGGTGATTATGATGCCGCTGCTGGAAGGGCTGGACGGCGTGAAGAAGATGTCAAAGTCTGCCGGAAACTACATAGGTATCAGTGAAGCCCCGGATGAGATGTTCGGTAAGATAATGTCCATTTCCGATGAGCTGATGTGGCGTTACCTGGAGCTGCTGTCTTTCCGTCCGCTGACTGAAATCGAACAGTTTAAGGCCGATGTCGAAGCCGGTGCCAACCCAAGGGATATTAAGATAGCCCTGGCGAAAGAGATTATTGGTCGTTTCCACAGTGAAGAAGCTGCCGAGGCTGCCCATCAAGCCTTTATCAATCGTTTCCAAAAGGGTGCTATGCCGGATGATATTCCCGAGCTGACTCTGGAAGCCGGTGAAGGGTTGGCGATTGCCAATCTGCTGAAAGAAGCTGGTCTGGTTGGCTCCACTTCCGATGCCATGCGGATGATCAAGCAAGGTGCGGTGAAGATGGATGGTGATAAGCTTGAAGACAGCAAGCTGGTACTGAACGCCGGCACTTGCGCGGTATTCCAGGTTGGCAAGCGTAAGTTTGCCAAGGTAACACTGGCCTGAACTCAAGGTACCTAAATTCCAAGGTAGCTAAATTTAAGCATTTGTTTGAGCGCGTAAAATACCAAACCCGGCATTGCCGGGTTTTTTCTTACCTGTATCAGGCTCAGTGGTCGTGAGGTGGGCTACAGTTGTCGGTACCAAAGTAGACCTTGTTCTGGCAGCGCCAACTGAGCACGGCTTTTTCCACTGACCAGTCTCCGGCATTGTTATCGAGCGCCAGAATAAGCAGCATCTGCGGATGTCCTTCCTGGGTGCTGACATTATAGGTTAAGGTCTTGCCGTGAGAGTGGCTGATGCGTACAAACTTAAAGGCTGAGCCAGAATAGTGACGGCTGATCCCTTCGGGATTGTTACTCCAGGGAGCCTGTTGATGTTGCGCCTGCATCAGCTTTTGATTGAAACGGTTTATAGGTTGTGCGGCGTAGGAAACCACCAGGGGTGGTTCAAACTTTTCTTCGGCATTGAATGCTGCCTGGGCCTGAGTCATCAGAGGGAAGCACAGGGGCAGGACAGCCAGTACGGATAAGCGACTCATCTTTACCTCTCGGATCAGAGTGAACCCTGATCTCGCTGTTGGCACTCAGATGAGTTGGACAGTAAAAAACAGGCCGGGTTCCCGGCGAGCTGGATTACTGAGCCGAGAGTTGATCCACCATGGTCTGATAGTCCATCAGATCCATATGTTCTTTCACCCTGTGGTTGAGTGTATCCAGCTTTAGCGTGGTTACTCCGGGGATGGCGATATCAATAATTTTCCCGGGCTTGCCAAATTGCTCGCCCGGACCCTTATAGTGGTAGTTGCCTATCATTACCACCAGAGAGCCTGAGTTGAACATGTGCTCTATGTTGAATCGATACTCGAGTACGCCGCGGTGTGCCCGCTCCAGAAACTCTATAATATGCCTGCCGCCCGTGTATTTGCGGTTTGCTGTACGGTCGTTGAAGACGCTGTCACGATTGTAAAAGGTCGCCAGCTCATCATAGTCGTGAGTGGTCAGAGCATGGATATAGCGTACGGCCATCTGCTGCTCCGGCGGCATATCGCCGCTGTTGGCCAGCAATGGTGGGCTTAACAATGCCAGGATCAACACCAAATAACGCACAATCAATCTCTCTTGGTCTTTAGGTCAAACGCGGGTAACGACAGGTGCCAACGTATGGCGGCCAGGCGAATTATCAAAGCCGTGAAAAAAGCCAGCATCAGCGCCGCCTCGGCTTCGAATTTTAACTGCAGGCTGCAGGTGTACACCAGACCGCCCAGAATAGATGCTGTGGCGTAGATTTCGGTACGCAACACCATGGGGATCCGGCGGCAAAGCAGATCCCGAATAATGCCTCCTCCCACTCCTGTGATCAAGCCCATGACTACGGCTATCAGGGCGCCAAACTCCAGAGTCAGGGCCTTTTGGGTACCGATAACGGTAAAGAGCGCCAGGCCGACGGCATCGGCTATGGCCAGGCTAGATGGGGGCAAACGCCAGGGGCGGCGTACCAGAATCAAGGTCAGTACCACGGTCAGTAGTATCACGTAGAGATAGTTGTGGTCATGAAGCCAGAATACCGGAGCGCCCAGAATGGTGTCTCTTAGGGTGCCGCCACCTATGGCTGTGACCGCTGCCAGTACCAAAACGCCGAAAGGATCCATCCTGTGCCGGCCGGCAGCCAAAGCGCCGGAAAGGGCGAATACTGCGGTGCCGAACAGATCCAGGCTATAGACCCACAATGTCATTAACCCATCTCTTTGAGATGAATGTTGAGGGCATCGACCGAGATACGGATTTCAATCACCGACAGGATTAAGGAATACAGCAATAACAGCAAACTGGCGCCGAAAATCATCGAGCCTGTAGTGTTAAAGCCAAGATAGATAAAAATCATACACAGCACACACAGGGCGAAGCTGGTGACACCTGCCTCCTGCATGCGGCGGATGATAACGATGCGGCGGCGCAGGTTTTTCAGTTGTTCGGCGGCAACGGGTTTATCGCCGCCACTCAAGGTGCGAATTAGCGCGGCCAGTGAGAAAAATCTATTGGTATAAGCCAGCAGCAGCAGGGAAATGGCCGGAAACAGCAATGCCGGGGTCGTCAAAGAGATATGCATATTGTCCAGCACGGCAGTCTTCTCAGTGTCAAGCGGGGAATGAAGGCATTATAAGGAGAAATTGAATAATTTAAAGCGTTTGTGAATAACGTAACAAAACCCAAATCAGAGGTAACAAGATCACAAAAGCAAACCAGATGGTGAAGGTGCGAAATGTCAGCGCAATCGCTTTGGGTATGGTCTTGTGATCCGCTATGGGCCCCGGGCCGATTTTCTCCACCTGTACCTTGATGCCGGAATACTTTTGTGGTCCGCCAAGCTCTGTCATCAGTACAAATGCTGCCATGGTTGCCACCTGGAAATTAGAGCCGATAGGAAAGCGGCTATGGGGTGTGTGCCAAAGCAGTTTTAATGTCTGGGGACCACCCTGAATCGCCAGGGTAAAACGCCACAGCTGCGCCGGAATATACAGTAGCACTTGATTGACCAGAAAAACGGGGCGACCGAAGAAACGGTATTGTGGATCCAGACACCACCAGCTCTGTTCCAATTGTTTGAGCATTCTCACCAGCAGCACCATGGGCGCGCCGGCGAGACAGAAGAAAAACACCACGGTAACAGTGCCGTGAATGGGAGTGGTCACCAGCTTTTCTATAGTGGCCTTGGCTATGCCTGCCTCGGACAGTTCGGCCGTATCGCGGGCAACCCAGGGGGCGAGCAACTCTCTGGCGGCCGCTTTATCTCCCCGCCTGAGGGCTTGGTATATCTCTTCGGCTTCCTGAATAAAACAGGCGTCGTTGAGACACAGATAGAGGATCAAAAACTCAAAGAACCAGGGGAATGCCGCCAGTTCCAGCAGAAAGGTGATGATTAACCAAAATGGCAGTACCAGCAGTAAAATAGCCAGTGAACCGGCAATCAGCTGCTGCTTTTTGTCTCTGTCGCCCCGTTTGACCTTGGCGGCCAGTGACCTGGCAAGATGGCTCAACCAGGCCAGGGGTTGAAACGCCTGGGGCAGCGGCGCCAAACGTGCCAGTAACAAGGCCAAAAACAGCACCAGAAACCCCTGTATGAGGGGGCCATCTAAGGCCAGCAGCTGCTCGCAAAAGGGCAGACTCATGGGCTCTGGTGCTCCTTAAATTAAAGGTGATGCAGCATGCCTATGACCATCAGGGCCGAGTGGTGCCCCGCCTTGACCAGATAGGCATCAAAGTCGACCGGAGAGTCGTTGTTGGCATTATCGGACAAAGAGCGGATCACCACAAAGGGCACGCCGAACTGATGACATACCTGAGCAATGGCGGCGCCTTCCATTTCGCAGGCCGCCATGGTGGGGAAATGTTTTAACATGACGGCAGTGCGCTCGGGATCGCAAATAAAGCTGTCACCTGTGCAGATAAGGCCTTCAATGGCTTTGACCTCTCCCAAACCTGCGATGGCCTGTTGGGCTGCCAGCATCAATTTGGGATCCGGGATAAAGGCTGCCGGTTGCTGCGCCATCTGGCCCATCTCATAGCCAAAGGCGGTGACATCGACATCGTGGTAGCGGACTTCATTGGAAATCACTATATCACCTATCTGCAGCGCATCGACAAACCCACCGGCCGAGCCGGTATTGATGACTGCATCCGGGGCGAACTTTTCAATCAACAGACTGGTCGCTATGCTGGCGGCAACCTTGCCTATGCCGGAGCGGGTAACTATGACTTCTTTGCCAACCAGAGTGCCGCTGACAAATTCAATGCCGGCAACCTTGCTGTGCTGTGGGTTTTCCAAAGAGGCAATCAGGTGAGCAACTTCCGGCTCCATGGCGCCGATAATACCGATTTTCATGGCTTAACCTTCTTTAAATGTCTTGAGTGAGCCTGAGGGCGGCTTAATATAGCACAAGCCAAGATTGGTGCGAACAAGTCTGCCGGTTACAGCCTGGTCGCTGAAGTCAGGATGCATGTTATAAACGGCTTTGGCTGCGCTATTCCCGGAGTGTAGAACAGGCGAAAAAAAGCGCACCCGGGAGGTGGGTTCCCGGATACGCTCAAAGTGTTGAGTTGTCAGCTGAGGAAATTGAGGATCCCAAGCGCCGCATCGCGCCCTTCGGCGATGGCGGTGACCACCAGATCTGAACCCCTGACCATATCACCACCGGCAAATACTTTGGGGTTACTGGTCTGGAACGGATTGGCCGCTTCTTTTTCAGCTTTTACCCGGCCCCATTGATCCAGGGCGATATCAAACTCGGCAAACCAGGGCGCCGGGCTGGGTTGGAAACCGAAGGCGACAATCACGGCGTCAGCCTCCAGCAACTGATCGCTGCCCGGGATGGGCTCTGGACGCCGGCGACCGCTGGCATCGGCGTTGCCAAGCGCGGTTTCAACAAATTCGACTCCCTTGACCTTGCCATCGTCTGTGGCAATCGCCACCGGCTGGCGGTTGAACAGAAACTCGACTCCTTCTTCGCGGGCATTTTGCACCTCACGGCGCGAACCCGGCATATTCTCTTCGTCGCGGCGATAGGCACAGATAACCGACTCGGCGCCTTGGCGCACCGCCGTGCGCACACAGTCCATGGCGGTATCACCGCCGCCGAGCACTACCACCTTCTTGCCCTTGAGGTCGATGTAGGGCTGTGCCGGATCGGCTTGCCCCATCAACTCACGGGTGTTGGCAATCAGGTAGGGCAGGGCTTGAATAACCCCTTCAGCTTCTTCACCGGGCAGGCCCGCCTGCATGGCGTTATAGGTCCCCATGCCGAGGAACACGGCATCGAAGTTGGTCAGCAGCTCGGCAAAGGGAATATCTTGGCCTACAGTGACGCCGAGGCGGAACTCTATCCCCATGCCTTCCATCACGCTGCGGCGGGTAGCCATCACGGACTTGTCGAGCTTAAAGGCGGGAATGCCATAGGTCAGCAGGCCGCCTATCTGAGGATATTTGTCAAAGACTACAGCCTTGACCCCGTTGCGGGCCAGGATATCGGCGCAGCCAAGACCGGCCGGCCCCGCGCCTATGATGGCGACCCGCTCGCTTCTGGGCGTTACCTGGCTCATGTCAGGGCGCCAGCCCTGGGCGATGGCGGTATCTGTGATGTACTTTTCCACATTGCCTATGGTGACGGCGCCGAAGTCATCATTCAGGGTACAGGCACCTTCACAGAGCCTGTCCTGCGGGCAGACTCGGCCGCAGACCTCCGGCAGGGTATTGGTTTCATGCACCAGGTCTGCCGCTTCCAGGATACGTCCCTGTTTGGCCAGCTTGAGCCAGTTGGGGATATAGTTGTGCAGCGGGCACTTCCACTCGCAGTAAGGGTTACCACAGTCCAGGCAGCGATCGGCCTGCTGGTCGACCTGCGCCTGGGCAAAGGGTTGGTAAATCTCAATAAACTCAGTCTTGCGGCGTGCGATAGCCTGCTTGCTCGGGTCGATACGACCCACTTCGATAAACTGAAAATCGTTACTCATGCTCGCTTACCCCGCTTTTACGGCCAGTTCCGGGCTCGGTTGTTCCAGTTTGAGCAGATCCGAAACCTGAATATTCTTGGGCTTGACCAGGACAAAACAGTCGAGCCAGTTGTCAAACTCACTGAGAATGGCACTGGCGTGTTCACTGCCGGTCTCGGCCACATGTTGCTCTATCAGCCCTTTGAGGTGCTGTTGATGAATGGGCATCTCCAGCTTGAGGGTATCGACCAGTTCGGTATTGACCCTACGGCTAAAGCGGCCGAATTGGTCGAACACATAGGCAAAACCGCCAGTCATACCGGCGCCGAAGTTAACGCCCGTGGTCCCCAGCACCACTACTATGCCGCCTGTCATATATTCACAGCCGTTGTCACCGACCCCTTCAACTACCGCCAATGCCCCAGAGTTCCTGACCGCGAAGCGCTCACCGGCCCGTCCCGCCGCAAACAGTTTGCCGCCGGTGGCACCATAGAGGCAGGTATTACCGACAATGGCGCTGCGCTCGGATTGGAAGGCGCTGCCGAGCGGTGGATAGATGGCTATCTTGCCGCCGGACATACCTTTACCCACATAGTCGTTGGCGTCGCCGCACAGTGACAGCTCGAGTCCTGGGCTGTTCCAGACCCCGAAACTTTGGCCGGCGCTACCGTTGAAGCTGAGTCTTATCGGCTTGGGACAGCCTTTTACGCCCCAGGTTGCCGCGATATGGCCCGAAAGCGCGGCGCCTACTGAACGGTCGGTATTATTGATGGGGAAGCAGATATCGAAGCCTTCGCCCTTGGTGGCACGCTCGGCGCACTTGGCCAGCAGTTCCTGGTTCAGGCTGCCGGGATCTGCCGGCGTATTGATCTCTTTCCAGGTCAAACTGGTGCTTGGCAATACTTCAGGTTTGAACAGGATAGGGCTCAGATCCAGTCCCTGCTGCTTGGCGGTCTGGCCTTCGATGGCCTGCAGCCAATCGCTGCGCCCTACCAATTGTTCAAACTCGCTGACCCCCAGCTTGGCCATCCATTCACGCACCTCTTCGGCGACAAACTCAAAGTAGGTCATTACTCGCTCGGGCAAGCCATGATAGTGCTTGTCTCTCAAGGTCTTGTCCTGGGTGGCAACGCCGGTGGCACAGTTGTTTAGGTGACAGATACGCAGGTATTTGCAGCCGAGCGCTATCATGGGCACAGTGCCAAAGCCGAAACTCTCGGCACCCAGTAAGGCCGCCTTGATAACATCTGTGCCAGTCTTGAGACCACCATCCACCTGCAGGCGTATTTTATGTCGCAGACCATTGGCCACCAGAGACTGGTGAACTTCGGCAAGGCCCAGCTCCCAAGGGCTGCCGGCATACTTGACCGACGTCAGTGGGCTGGCGCCTGTGCCGCCATCATAGCCGGAAACGGTAATCATATCGGCATAGGCCTTGGCGACTCCTGTGGCTATGGTGCCAACACCCGGCTCAGAGACCAGCTTGACCGAGATAAGCGCCTTGGGGTTTATCTGCTTGAGATCGAAGATCAGCTGCGCCAAATCCTCAATAGAGTAGATATCGTGGTGCGGCGGCGGTGATATCAGCGTTACACCCGGGCGGGCATGCCTGAGGCCGGCGATTTCAACACTGACCTTATGACCGGGCAGCTGACCGCCTTCACCGGGCTTGGCGCCCTGGGCGACCTTGATCTGCAGCACTTCGGCGTTAATCAGATAATGGGCGGTTACCCCAAAGCGGCCAGAGGCTATCTGCTTGATGGCCGAATTGCGTTCGCTGTTGAATCTGCGGGCATCTTCACCGCCTTCGCCCGAGTTTGAGCGGCCGCCGAGACGGTTCATGGCGATGGCCAGCGCTTCGTGAGCTTCCGGGCTCAGGGCGCCGATACTCATGGCGGCGCTGTCGAATCTGGGGAAGAGAGTTTTGGCCGCCTCTACATCTTCGAGCGCTATGCTTTCGCGCTGCTGTTTGATGCTCAGCAGATCTCTCAAGGTGGCGACCGGCCTTTGGTCTACCAACTCGGCAAACCGTTTGTAGAGCGGGTAATCCACCTCTTTCAGAGCCCGTTGTAAGGTATTGACCACATCCGGGTTGAAGCAGTGGTATTCGCCGCCCTCAACGTACTTGAGCAAACCGCCCTGCGGCAGCGGCACATGGGGGCGGAAGGCCGCCTGACTCAGCAGTTGCTGATCGGCTTCTATGCCATCGAAGCCCACACCCTGAATACGGCTGACCACGCCGTTGAAGCATTGTTTAATCACCTCGTCGGCCAGGCCTATGGCCTCAAACTGCTGGCTGCAGCGATAGGAGGCGACTGTGCTGATCCCCATCTTGGACATGATCTTGCGCAGCCCCTTCTCAATGCCGTAGCGGAAGTTGAGCATCAGATTAACGATATCCTCGGCCTGATGGCGCTTGGCGAGTTCGGCAATGGACTCGTACACCAGATAGGGGTAGATGGCCGTAGCGCCAAAGCCCAGCAGTACCGCGAAATGGTGCGGATCCCGGGCCGAGGCTGTTTCCACTATGATGTTGGTGTCACAGCGCAGGCTCTTGTTCACCAGCATCTGCTGCACTGAACCTACCGCCATGGCGGCCGGAATGACCAGGGTATCTTTGCTGACGGCACGATCCGAGAGCACTATCAGGGTGGTGCCGGTGCGTGCCAGGCGCTCGGCTTCATCCGTGATCCGTTTGATTGCCTGACTCAGGCCTTCGGAGGCCGGGTAGTTAAGGTCAACCTTGTTGGCACGGTAATAAGTGCTGTCCAGACTCAGCAACTGGTTGAAGTCACTGAACAGCAAGATAGGCGAATTGAACATCACCCGATAGGCGTGTCCCGTGGTTTCGTTAAACAGGTTCTGCTCGCGGCCGATACAGGTGGCCAGCGACATCACATGTTTCTCCCGCAGCGGGTCGATTGGCGGGTTGGTGACCTGGGCAAATTTTTGCCGGAAATAGTCATACAGCGAGCGCTGCTTCTTCGACAGTACCGCCATCGGGGTGTCGTCGCCCATGGAGCCGGTGGCTTCTTCGCCTTTGCTGGCCAGTACCCAGATCACTTGCTCAAGCTCTTCACGGCTGTAGCCGAACAGCTTCTGGTACTGCAGCAAAGTGCCCTGGTTGAATTCACTGACACCCTGATCCTGCGGCGACAGTTGCTCAGCCGGCACCAGAGTCTGGCTGTTTTTCGCCATCCACTCCTTATAGGGGTGACGACGTTTGAGGTCGTTATCGATTTCGAATGACTGATAAAGACGACCGCTGAGGGTGTCGAGTACCAGAAGTTCACCCGGGCCGACCCGGCCTTTTTCAATCACTTCATCCGGGCCATAGTCCCAGATACCCACTTCCGAGGCCAGGGTGAGAATTCTGTCTTTGGTGATCACATAGCGCGATGGCCGCAGCCCGTTGCGATCAACCGCGCAGGCGGCGTGGCGACCGTTGGTCATGACTATCCCGGCCGGGCCATCCCAAGGCTCCATATGCATGGAGTTAAAGTCATAGAAGGCCTTGAGCTCTTCATCCATCTCGGGGTTACTCTGCCATGCAGGCGGGATCAGCAAACGCATGGCGCGGTACAGGTCCATGCCGCCGGCCAGCAGCATCTCCAGCATATTGTCCAGTGATGACGAATCTGAGCCGGTTTCATTGACAAACGGGGCGGCCTGCTGCAAGTCAGGCAGCAGCGGTGAGTTGAACTTGTAGGCCCGCGCCCTAGCCCATTGACGGTTACCTGTGATGGTATTGATCTCGCCATTGTGGGCCAGAAAACGGAACGGCTGTGCCAGTGGCCACTTGGGTGAGGTGTTGGTCGAGAAGCGCTGGTGGAACAGGCAGATAGAGCTTTGCAGCCTAATATCGGCCAGATCCGGATAAAAGGCCGGCAGATCGGCCGGCATCATCAAACCTTTGTAGACAATGACCTGGCCGGAGAGGCTGGCGACATAAAAGTCTTTATCCTGGCTTAATTGCTGCTCGAGACGGCGGCGAGCCATATAGAGGCGCCGCTCCAGATCTTTTTCTCGCCAGCCAATGGGAGCATTGATGAGCACTTGCCAAATTTGCGGCAAGCTGGACTTGCCTATCTCGCCGAGCACTTGCGGATTGACCGGAACCGGGCGCCAGCCGGCAATACTCAGGGTTTCTTTCTCCAGTTCCCGTTCGAGCAATATTCTGGCTTCGGCGGCCAGGGTTTCATCCTGGTTTAAAAACAGCATGCCAACGGCGAACTTACGGCTGAGATGCCAGCCCTGTTCGGCCGCAATGGCTTCAAAGAATCCTGTGGGCATTTGCATCAGCAAACCGCAACCGTCGCCAGTGCGTCCGTCAGCTGCAATACCACCACGATGTTTCATGCGGTCGAGGCCATGGATTGCCGTGCGAACAATGCGATGGCTGGCTTCGCCATCCATTTGGGCTATTAATCCAAAACCACAGTTATCCCGCTCGAAACTGGGATGATACAAGCTCATACAAAACCTCCCTTAACATCACTATTACTACTCGGGAGAGAGTACCAAACTCTATAGATATGCACCCGAACCATTCAAATTATCCTGAGACTTGCTAAAGGTCAAACCTAAATATTGCATATATTTGATGAATCTTGGGGTGTTTCATACGGAATCTTCAATTGCATTACGTTAACGTAAACTGAGGATTGCGCTGTATAACACTATGAATGAAAAGAAAATCTACTTTGCCCCTGTTTTCTGTTCACCTAATTTTAACAAGCGGCCTCGAATTATCCTTAAAGAAGAAAAACTGATTTCCGGTCTCGCTGGTGTTTACATTAAAAATTTGCATTAAATGATTAAATATTCACAAAAGTGTGATCTGGGAGCGGTTTACGCTCAAGCGGTTTGATCATTGATCACTGGCAAAAGTAGCAGCCATTTGTGACATAAATTGACCTGGAGCAGAGTAGTCCCAAATTGGAGTCGTTAGACTGGCGACTTTTTTGAGAGAAGCAAATGGGACTGGACGATTTTGTCACTACCTTTGGTCAATACTGCCGGCAACAATTTGGTCAACGGTTACAAAAGCTGACTCTGGATGCACGTTTTACCTGTCCCAATCGCGACGGAACTCTGGGACGCGGTGGTTGCACTTTCTGTAATGTTGCCTCTTTCAGTCATGAACATGGAACCGACTTGTCGATTGCGGCTCAGCTTGAGGCCGGCAAACAGAAGATGAGAGCAAAGGCTTCGCGGTTTTTGGCTTACTTCCAGGCCTATACCAGTACTTATGAAGAGTATGCCGAGTTGAAGCGCAAATACGATGAGGCACTGCAGAGCGAACAAGTGGTGGGTTTGTGTGTCGGTACCCGCCCGGATTGCGTACCGGACAGGGTGCTGGATCTGTTGGCGCAATATCAACAAAACGGCAGTGAAGTTTGGTTGGAACTGGGTTTACAGACAGCTCACGACGCCACGCTGAAAAGAATTAACCGTGGTCATGACTTTGCCGCTTACCAGGATGCTGTATGCCGCGCCCGCAGTCGCGGACTCAAGGTATGTACTCATCTGATCCTCGGACTGCCGGGAGAAGGGCTGATTGAACATCAACAAACGCTGGAAGCAGTGTTAAACACAGGTGTCGATGGCCTTAAATTACATCCCCTTCATATAGTAGTCGGCAGTACCATGGCCAAGGCCTGGGAAGCAGGCAGGTTGCAGCCACCGACACTGGACGAATATGTTACCAGTGCGGCGCAACTGATCCGTCACACGCCAAAAGAGATAGTGTTTCATCGGGTGACCGCTTATGCCAGCCGTCCCGTGTTGCTGGCGCCGGATTGGTGCGCTCAGCGCTGGATAGGCTTGGTAGCACTGGTGGATGAGTTGGCGGCTAAGGGCGGGCAAGGTTCTAGTTTAATCAATTTAAATCAATAGCCTATAAATCATTGTATCTATTGTGCCCGGATTTTGTATCGCCAATGTTAAATCCGGGAAAGTTTTGTCTTGTTTAGCGCCTATAAGTTGCACCGGTAATTTTAGCGGGTATGATGTGGTAAATCTGACACATTTGAGGAGCGCCTTCATGGCCACAACTGAACTGGATACTATCTTAGATCTCAATACCCTGGAGCAGTACTGTAGTGCTATTGGTGCCGGCACCTTACTCAAGAGTGTGGTGTTATTTGAACAGTTGTTGCCTGAATACGTCGCGAATTTGCAAAAGGCCGAAGCGGCCGGAGATAAAGATACCCTGTGCGCTGAGGCTCACAAGTTCAAAGGTGCTGCCGGCTCTGTGGGATTAAAGCGGATCCAGCAAACTGCACAGCAACTGCAACACGGTGAAGAAGCCGCTTGGGAAGCCGGGCATAAAGAGTGGCTGGCGGTTATTGTTGAACATGCCGGTGCAGATCTGCAGCAACTCAAGTCTTTCCTCGAAGCCAAAGCATAAATTAGCCTTGGGTGCCGGAGAGAAGCTCCGGCGCAGTCAAGGTATTAAGAAACTTCCGTTACTACCCCCTTTTTTAATACCTGAACCTTAGCCGTCAAGGCTTGGGTTCTCTGCTATTTCCGCTTCAGTGATAGATATCTTGGGGGATGATTTATCGCCTCGGTCACACTCCTGATGTGATACTGCTGCTCGACAGACTTTTTGTGTTAGATTAGATAGAACTTTCTAATGCATTACTCAATTGGTAATCGACAAAATGAAACACTTACCCAGTTTGAAAAATCTCTATTATCTGGTGAACCTGCATCAGGAACAGAACTTCAACCGGGCAGCCAAGGTGTGCCATGTTAGCCAATCGACGCTGTCCAGCGGGATCCAAAATCTGGAAGAACAGTTGGGTTATCAGCTGATTGAACGGGATCATAAGTCTTTTATGTTTACCGCTATCGGTGAAGAAGTAGTACAGCGTTCGTTGAAAATTCTGACCGATGTCGATGACTTGGTGGAATTGGTGAAAAACCAGGGTGCGCCTATGACTGGAGAGATCCGACTTGGCTGTATTCCCACCATTGCCCCGTTCCTGCTGAGCCGTGTAGTTAAGCAGTGCCAGAAGACCTATCCGGATCTGAGTTTGCTGCTCAAAGAGGACACCACAGAGCGTTTGTTGACAGCTTTGGGTAAGGGCGAGTTGGATCTGTTGTTGTTGGCTCTGCCAGCGGATACTTCCGGCTATCACAGCATGAAAGTGGGTATAGATCCCTTCAAGATGGTGGTGCACAAGGACTTATCTGCCGATATTCATGAGCCGGTGGACTATCAGGCGCTGCCGGATGAGAGTATTTTTCTGTTGCAGAGTGAGCACTGCATTACCGGTCATGCCATCAGTGCCTGCCAACTGGGTGACAGCGCCAAGGTCAACCCTTTTGCGGCCACCAGTTTGCACACTCTGGTACAGATGGTGAACAGTAAATTGGGCACGACTTTCCTGCCGCAGATGGCAATAGATGCCGGGATATTGAAAGACACAGATCTGGCGGTGATGAGCCCTCCAGGGGAGGCTCCATATCGTGAGATAGGTCTGGTATGGCGTCAGACTACCAGCCGGATCCTGACTTTCAGAACTTTGGGGCTGGAGATCCAGCAGCTGCTTCAGCAGCAGGTTTAGGCTTGGATTCAAGTCGTAACAGTAAGAAAATACATCTATGATATCTTAGAAAAGCCTTGCAGGATGCGGCCTGCGTAGAGCCGTTTACTCAAACTGCTCTACGCAGGTATATTGAAAGCTCAAGAACGGTAGTTACACCGATTCAAAACTGGAGCTTGACGCTGTCTCAGTTGTTCATCCATTTTGAAGAGCGACAGGAAACCTACATTGCGCTGTGATTTTTAACGTGACACAGAATTTTGAAAACCCTCTTTCGAATATAATCCGTAAAGCATGTTACTTGACGATGAGCTTCATCTTTACCATCAATATAGCGTTGTGAAAACAAACTAGGGACGATTCCCAAAGTCATCTTACCTGATGGACATACTTATTATTGTAAGAGTAAGACTCCATTCAACTATTCACCTAACTTCCTTTTATAACTCCTTATTGCACATTGTTTTTAAATTGATGGTTTTAGTTGTGGGTGATGGATAGGTGTTTTATTTGGTTTTTATTTGGTGTGTTTGTTGGTTTTTTGAGGGCGGTTTGTTTTGGGTGTTGACTTTTTGCCTGTTGTTGTGTTGGATGGTCATTGATAATGATTGTACAAGTGGAATGACTTTAAACATGGAGCGCGAATTCAACTCCGAAGTGCACCACTCGCTAAATTAGGCTGCCTTGCGTAATTCATTGAATACCGCAATAGGTTGCCTGAAGCCGAGGCACTTTCTCGGTCTGGCATTTAATGCCCGTTCAATCTCACTAATTTGCCTATCTGTTACCGTCCGCAAATCGGTGCCTTTCCGTATGTATTGCCGCAGCAAACCGTTGAAGTTTTCATTCAGTCCGCGTTCCCAGGACGAATAAGGGTTAGCGAAGTAGACATCCGTTTTAAGCTTTTCTGCGACCTGTTCGTGGTCACAGAACTCGCTGCCGTTGTCCGCAGTGATAGTTCGAACATAACTTCGATATTTCCACAGCATGCCAACCATTGCCCGGGCCACATCGGCTGCGCTTTTCGCTGGCACTTTGCGTATCAGGTACAGCTTACTTTTTCTCTCAACCAGGCTGACAATCGCGCCCGTACCTTGCTTGCCCAGAACC
>NZ_JBKORF010000032.1:0-26088 GCF_047314685.1 Shewanella sp. BJSY2023SW001 | reverse complement strand
AATGTCCCGAGAGATGTCTTGGACATAGTGCGTAATGCGAGGCAGTTCAAGCTTGATGGGAAACGCGATAGAGCCTATCCACGTGCGTTAAAAATGAGTAAAAACAAGTATCCCATTAAGCCTAAGAAAAATGCCGTTCACACTAAGTGAACGGCATTATCCTTCGGGGTGGCTTTTTTGTATTTTGAACACAACGCAGTAATTATTCGCGCTTGCTATCGTCACTAGCCAACCTATCTGAACAGAAAACAACACTTTTCGGCAATTAATCGACAAATGCGTGCTAACAGGTTGCATTTTAAGCTCATTTCTGTAATTCACAGATCAAAAGTTGCTGTTTCAACCAAGATTTCTTGTGATCGACTCCACATTATTGTCGTATTTTTGAAAAAACAGTTTTCCCATTAAAGATAAATGCAGTATTATTCTCGGCGTAGGGTACAGAGGTTAAGATGTTCTATCTTTCAGACCTTTATTTCACTTTTAGTGATCAGCCAAATTCTGGCGCCCCAGCAATCATTTGCTGGGGCTTTTTTTCGTCTACAGTATTTTTTAGAGCAATTACTTTAAACTTGATTCGATTCGCGCTATGCTACCGTCATTGAGAGCCATCGAAGTCCAAGTTTGATGGTACTTGAGTCTTGTTGAAATTTTAGCTTCTCCCCAAAAGAGCTAATTTAACCGGTGACTGAGTCGCCGGTTTTTTTTGTCCTGGATTCTCCCAGCACAAACAACAGATACAAAAACGGCAGCCTCCATGGCTGCCGTATAGTGGTTTGGGTCCATCATCCTTGTTCGTTGTCTTCTTGTTCCAACCAGGCTGGATGGCACCACTCATCCAGAATTGCCAAAACCTTAGGTTTCCCGGTGCCCTTCAATGAAGAAAAAGGCTCGACTCTGACCCAATCACCAAAGTCAACCAGCGCTTTACGTACCTCATTGACCGTTTTCATCTTGGCACTCTGTGGCAACTTATCTGCCTTGGTCAGCAGCGCCAGTACCGGGATTTCACTGGCAACAGCCCATTCAATCATCTGCAAATCCAAGTCTTTCAACGGATGGCGAATATCCATTAGCACCACCACACCACTCAGGCAAGCCCGCTTTTGTAAATATTCACCCAAAGACTCCTGCCATTTAAGCTTCATGGCCAGTGGTACCTGAGCAAAACCATAGCCGGGTAAATCCACCAAACGGCGCTGCTCATCGAGCTCAAACACATTGATCAGTTGGGTACGGCCAGGAGTTTTACTGGTTCTGGCAAGGTTTTTCTGCTCGGTTAAAGCATTCAAAGCACTTGATTTACCAGCATTTGAGCGGCCGGCAAAAGCGATTTCCACGCCGGTGTCGCCAGGTAAATGCTTATCCAAATGGGCAATATCAGGCGCGCTGATAAGGAATTTTGTCTTGCGAAAATCGATACGAGTTGCTGTCACTTCTGACTCCGGAATTTTGCTGGGTGATAGCATAAATATTGAAGACTTGCTTACTTTTCCACGTTTTCGTGTAAAATATTAGCCCGATCACATTATTTGTATTTTACCACGCTTGCGGGTCACCCTAGTAAGCTCAGGACAATAATTTAACGAAAGAAGTTGGAACGCCATGAAAAAGTTAGCCCTTGCGCTGTCTGTAGTCGCCGCCATATCTTCACCTGCGATTGCTGAAGGTAATGCTGAAGCGGGAAAAACCAAAGCCATTGTCTGCTCTGCCTGCCATGGTCTTGACGGCAACAGCATGATCGACATGTATCCCAAGTTGGCCGGTCAGCATACAACCTATCTGCAAAAACAGCTGCGGGAGTTTCGTAGTGCAGCTCAAACCGGTGGCAAGGATGGCCGTATGGATCCCATCATGGGTGGGATGGCGGTAGCCTTGAGCGATCAGGATATTGCCGATGTTGCAGCTTATTTTGCCAGCCAAACATTGCAGGTTGCTGAAGTAAAAGATGTTCCTGATGCCGGCGAAAAGCTGTTCAAGGGTGGTGATATGTCTCGTGGCATAGCCGCTTGTTCTGCGTGTCACGGTCCTGAAGGTAAAGGCAGCGAACTGGCCGGTTTCCCGGCAGTTGCTGGGCAGCACGCCAACTATATCAAGATCCAATTGAATAAGTTCCGTGATCAGAGCCGTCATAATGACCTAAACGGCATGATGCAGGACACAGCGAAAAAGCTGAATGATGCAGACATTGATGCGCTGGCCAAGTACATCTCCAGCCTGAAGTAATTTTTGCTGTAGCTTGGAAAAGGGTGAAGTTTCACCCTTTTCTTAAGTCACAACGTTTACGTTTACGTTTACGTAAACTGAAAACATTAACGCTTGACACAGATCACAGATTTAGGTTTAATGTGCCCGTACCGAGATAAACCCATCTGCTTGTATAAAAACTTTACCAACAACATTCAGGTTTCGGTATAATTTACATTCAAGATATAAGAATAAAGCAAGCCAATAACAATAAGACTACTAAGACCACTCGCAAATAATAATAATGAGTCGAGATTTCAGTTTGAAATCCAGGTCAATAAAAGTAAGGAACCGGCGATTTTGCCAAACCGCTTTTTAGCATTGTCCTTACGAATTAACAGGGGAACTTGCTCCAACAGGAAGATGTTTGCAGGACTCAAACATTGGCACGGGAAGCAACGCGCTTTGGATGCACTGGCTGGAAGCTTGTTATCACTGGAAGGTACTTGGTAGACAAGGATGGTCTGTTAGGCGTCACAGAAGACGACTGAATAATGATGAGTCAATTGGCCATCGCTATTTGCAGGAAACCCAAGAAAGTGTCTGGAAGACCGATAACGAGAAAAACTGCAGGGAAAGCTGTCAAAAAAAGAAGGATATCGACCGGGAAAGTCGCATAGCAAGTAAGGAAACTTGAAATCAGAATAGGGTGTTAGTTAGCACCATCATAAGGCGGCAGCCATACTGCCGCCTTTTTTTATGGCATAATTTGTTAACCCCCATTGAGCAGATATTAATTAGTCCATGCGTCGCTGTCCCCTGTGTCATAACGATCAGGCTGAACTCAGCTTTCAGGATAAGAAACGAGGTTTTTATCTCTGCCCTGAATGTCGGCTGTTGTTTGCAGACTCCAACAGTTACCTGTTACCAGATGCCGAAAAGCAGCGTTATGGACGAGCCCGCCAAGCTGGAAAGCAAAAGCAGTTGGCACGCTTTATCCACCCCTTGTTGGAACAGCTGCAATCTTTGCAGCCAACGCCTTTATTTGGCCTCAACTTTGGCCGAGTGCTAAGCGAGGATGGCCTGAAACAGATCCGCGACGCCGGACACCATTTACAACAGTTCGATCCCTTTTTTGCAGCAGATCACCAGTTACTACATCACCAATATGACTTTATCTGTTGTTTTCGGGTGTTCGAGCACTTCAGGGCCCCGGCCAAAGAGTGGAGCTTAATAGAAACCCTTTTGAAACCAGGTGGTTGGCTGGCCATATCCACCCCATTACTGACCTCTTTAGCCGCGTTCCCCAAATGGCATTACAAAAACAATCCAACCCATGTCAGCTTTTATCAGCAACAGACGTTTGCTTACTTGGCATCTCAGGGCAAATTTAGGCTAATATTTGCAGCGCAGGACTTCATCTTGATGCAAAAAACATCAGGATCTGCTATAACACGCGACCTTGATGCAGAACCGCCGCTTGTAGACTGAACCCGGCACGGTTCGGACGCAACCAACTACTTTTTATCGAGAGAATTATGTCCCGTAGTAAAAAGACCCGTAAAGTCGGCGAGAACAACCCCAAACTGGCCCCCAGAAGCAAGAAATCTGAGCGCGCTCCAGCCCGTAAGAAGCAGGATTCAGGTAATAAGGCGGGTAGCCGCCAGAACCCTGCAGCTCCAAAGGGGCAAAAGCGGGCAGGCTCTGACAAACAAGATATCCGCCTTGGCAGCAAAAGGCCTGTCGCTCTGGATATAGTCAAAGAAAAGGTTGCACAGCCAAAACAACCTAAACTGACCGATGAACAGTTGCTGCTGCAACTGGAGGAAGATCCGCGCCTGAATAAGCTGCTGGATCAGCTGGAAGAAGGTCGGGAACTGGCCGCCGATGACCAGCAATGGCTGGAGCGGCAATTGGCCAAGATAGAGAAGCTGATGGAAAAACTTGGCATTACCGATTTGGATCAGGCCGATGAAGCCCCAAGCAAGAGTCATAGCGATGACGAATTGCTGGAGAAATTCGAATCCGGTGCTGAGCTTCTGAAACAATACCAGGACAACTAACGGAGGCCGGGATGCAGTTTATCCTTATCACCTTAGCCATGTTGATCATCATAGGACTGAGTGCCTATGCCACAGTGTTGCTTTTGCGTCTGAGAAGACAAACCCAGGCCAGAGAGCAGGCGATGGCTGAACAAAAGGCGGTTATGGAAGCTAAACAGGCATCCCTGCTTGCCGATATCCGCTATATTGCCGCCGCAATGACAGAAGAGCGTTGTGAGTTGTCCGAAGGAGTAGTTAGAATCGTCAAACTGTTCGATCTGCTATCGCTGACAGAGAGAGTCAGTGGTGACTACCCGGATGTGTTTATGCATTTTGAGCGTATCAAGGATCATCCCATTCTGGAGGCCAGGGCTCAGTTACCCAAACAAGAGCGGATGCGGCTAGACCTGGCCAGAATGAAGTCTGAAGCCGAGCTGGAGCAAGGCATATTGGCCGACGCCAAAAAACTCTCCGAGTTTCAACTCAAACCAACTCACTAATGCAGCAACTGCCGGCTTGCTCTCAGCAGTCGGCAGCGCTTTATTCACCATCCCCGAAATCTTCGCCCCTGAAAGACAGTCCCAAACATCGGAGGCTTGTGTTTTAGTTACGCCTGAGTTCGCAGCCTTGTCTTGTCGTCTCAGCCAAACAACAATCAAGCCTGTTGAATCTTTTCTCTGGCGTGAGTCGGTGCACAAAACCTCAATAAGACAACAGACATTGAAAGCATTTTCAGGGATATTTCTTAACGTTTGCTTGTGTACATATAATTTTTACAACCTGGATCAAGGTTATTTGAGCCATAACCCTGCATACTTCGCTCATTGCTAATTTACTGTCGGAGGACACGCCTTGAAGCAGCCCACTCATATCAGCTGGGATCAATCAATGATCGAGAAATATAACTACAGCGGTCCCCGTTATACTTCCTACCCAACGGCGCTGGAGTTTGACGACTCATTCACAGAAGGCGATCTATTGTCGGCCATAGCCAACAGCAAAAGTGACAAACTGTCTCTGTACATTCATATCCCCTTCTGCGCCAAACTTTGCTATTACTGCGGCTGTAACAAGGTTATCACCCGACATCAGCACAAAGCCGATCAGTACATAGAGTACCTGGCAGCCGAGATCGTCAAGCGGGCGCCTCTGTTCAAACACTATACTGTGACCCAAATGCACTGGGGCGGTGGCACACCGACGTTCCTAAACCCAGAGCAAATCATTAAGTTATCGTCACTGTTGAAGAGCCACTTCAACTTTGCCGAACAGGGTGAATACTCTATCGAAGTCGACCCTAGAGAAATCGAACTCTCTATGCTGGATGCCCTGAAAGAGGCTGGGTTCAACCGTATCTCCATTGGGGTGCAGGACTTCAATAAAGAGGTTCAGGCAGCAGTTAACCGTGAACAGGATGAAGACTTCATTTTTGCGCTGATCAAAAAGGCCAAAGAGATGGGCTTTGTCTCTACCAACGTCGATTTGATTTACGGCTTGCCTCATCAAACACCGGAAACCTTTGCCGAAACCATTCAGCGCATTCTGGATCTGTCGCCAGACCGTCTGTCTGTATTCAACTATGCTCACCTGCCGGCCCGCTTCGCGGCGCAGCGGAAAATCAAAGATGAGCACCTGCCCAGCCCACAACAGAAGCTGGACATGCTGCATCAGACGATTGAGACCCTGACCGGCGCCGGCTACCAATACATAGGCATGGATCACTTCGCCAAGCCTGATGATGAGCTGGCCAAACTGCAAAGAGAAGGCCGATTGCACCGTAACTTCCAGGGTTATACCACCCAGGAAGAGTGCGATCTCCTCGGACTTGGGGTGTCATCCATCAGTCAGATTGGTGACTGTTATGCGCAAAACCAAAAAGATATTCGCCCTTACTATGAAGCCATAGATGAGCAGGGCCACGCTCTATGGAAAGGCTGTAAACTCAATCGTGATGACGAAATCCGTCGCGCAGTGATCAAGCAGCTTATCTGTCACTTTGAGCTTGATATGACCAAGATGGAGCAACAATTGGGGATCCAGTTTGAAGAGTACTTCGCCGAAGATCTCAAGCTGCTGCAAACCTTTATCGACGATAAACTGGTTAACATTGAAAATCGCCAGATCAGCATCAGTCCAACCGGGCGTCTGTTGATCCGTAATATCTGTATCTGTTTCGATGTCTACTTCCGAGAAAAGGCACGTCAGCAACAGTTCTCCCGGGTAATTTAACCCTGAGAAGAATAAAAAAGCCGATGAATGATTCATCGGCTTTTTTGTGTCTGAACCAAACTTTTATGCTTTAGCGGCGTAAAGTTCCCGACGCTCGCTGTCAGAGAGGAAGGCCATATCCACGCCATTACGCTGCAGCTTAGCCAATTCAGCTGCGGTGAAGCCCATCTCCTGCTTAACCACACGATATTCATGCTTGATATCTATGGCGCTGACGCCTGGATCATCGGTATTCAAGCCAACCAACACACCGGCTTCCATAAAGGTGCGCAGTGGATGCTCCTGATAGCTGTTAACGGTAGAAGTATGCAGATTACTGGTAGGACAGGATTCGATACCTATCTTATGTTCCACCAGATACTCCATCAATTTGGGATCATGAATGGCATTGACCCCATGGCCTATGCGAGTCGCCCCCAACTCCTTGATGGCTTGCCACATGCTTTGGGCACCGGCGGCCTCTCCGGCGTGAGCCGTGATCTGAAGTCCGGCATCGCGTACCCGCTTGAAATGCTCGTTAAACAGCTCACCGGGGAAACCCAACTCATCACCGGCCAAATCAACCGCGACCAAAGACTCCCTGTGCGCGAGTAAGCCATCCAACTCCTGGGTACAAGCCTGCTGACCAAATGAGCGTGACAGAATACCTATCAGTTTTATCTTGACCTGATAGTCCTTGAGCCCGGCTTTTACGCCATCAATAACGGCTTCCACCACGCCTTCTATCGGCAGCTTGTGATTCATTGCCATGTAGTAAGGGCTGAACCTTAATTCGGCATAGTCCAACCCGGACAATGCCACATCGGCGACATTTTCATAGGCCACCCGCTTTACCGCATCCAGATCGGCCAGCACGGCAACCATCCAGTCCAGCTTTTTCAGGAAAGCCACTAAGCTGGATTCTTTACCCTGGATCTGTACGTAAGGTGCCAAAGCCTCAAGCGAGGCCGCCGGCAAGGCAATGCCATGCTGCTGACCCAGTTCCCATATGGTCTCAACCCTGACATTGCCGTCCAGATGGCGATGTAAATCGACCAACGGAATTGAAGTATCAATCATAAAAATAACCCCTGTATGAACTACCCCGCCAATGTAATTATTTTTTGGTCTGGGGACGCTTAAGTGTAACACGCCTTTTGTTAGCACCTCTTAGTCTACTGACAGGCTTTGTTACCAAAAGGTGACGTTAAATCTCTGGGGCTCCATCCTGGCTTAAGGCATAATCCTTCATCAAGGATAAAAAAGGAACAAAATCAAATGAAAAAACTCCTGCTGCCCCTGTTGCTCACTGGATTCCTGGGCGCCTGCCAAACCCCTGCCCATGAAGCCAACACGCCAGAAATAAGCAAGCAGCTATCTCAAGCCGATAGCCAACTCCAGCAGTTAATAGCCGATGCCTGGCAGCAAAGGCTGGCAGAAAGCCCTCAGATGGCCTTGCTGTTTGGCGATGACTCGGCCGCGGGCAAATTAGCAGACTTGTCAGCTGAAGCTCTGGCGGCCGATGCTGCGGCCAATTCAACATTATTGCAACGGCTAAAGGCGATCCCCAGAGAACAGCTGAGCAAAGAAGCCGCCATCAATGCCAGTATTCTCGAATACCAACTACAGGAGCGTGTGGATAGCTTCAGGTTCAAGGCCCATTACCTGCCGATTACCTCAGAGAGTGGCTTTCACGCTTACATTGCTTCTATGGCCTCAGGGCCATTCAAGACAGAAGCCGATTACCGTCACTACCTGCAGAAACTGCAATCTCTGCCGCGCTACTTCCAGCAACAGATACACTGGATGCGCCAGGGGCTTGCCGAAGGTATCACTCAGCCGCAATCTGTACTGAGAGGGTTTGAACAGAGTATTCAGGCTTATATGGTACCAGTGCAGCAAAGTAGCTATTTCAAGCCGTTTGAGACGTTTCCAGAGCACTTTTCTGCCAATCTTAAACAGGAACTGAGCCATGCCGGATACGTCAGTGTCGAGCAGCATGTGTTACCGAGCTATCAAGCCTTCTATGACTTTATGACCGAGAAATATATCCCCGGCGCCCGCCAGAGCATTGCCGCATCAGCTCTGCCCAATGGTCGGGCCTTTTATGAAAACAGGGTCAAGTACTACACCACTCTGGATATGACGCCTGAGCAAGTCCATCAACTGGGGCTGAGTGAAGTAAAACGGATCCGCGCCGAGATGGAACAGATCATCGAACAAACCGGTTTTAAAGGCAGCTTTGCCGAGTTTCTGCATTTTATGCGCACCGACAAACGCTTTTATGTGGACACGCCGGAGCAACTGCTCAAAGAGGCCTCCTATATTGCCAAAAAAGCCGACGCCATGTTGCCACGCTATTTTGGCAAACTGCCCCGCAAACCCTATGGTGTCGCCCCTGTTCCGGCTGAAATTGCCCCCAAATATACAACCGGGCGCTATTCCGGCTCCAACTCGGAGACTGTGGCGGGTTTTTATTGGGTAAACACTTATGCCTTGGATAAGCGTCCTCTCTATGAGTTGGAAGCACTCACCCTGCATGAGGCTGTTCCGGGTCACCACCTGCAGATTTCTCTCAATCAAGAGTTGGAGCAACTGCCCGATTTTCGCCGCTACAGCTATATCTCGGCCTTTGGTGAGGGATGGGGACTATACAGTGAATATTTGGGGCTGGAAGGGGGTTTTTATCAGGATCCCTACAGCAACTTTGGACGCCTGACTTACGAGATGTGGCGCGCCGCCCGCCTGGTAGTCGATACAGGTATGCACACCCAAGGCTGGAGCCGTCAGCAGGCAATAGACTTTATGGCCGGTAATACGGCTCTGTCGCTGCACAATGTCACCACAGAGATAGACAGATATATCTCCTGGCCTGGGCAGGCGCTGGCCTACAAGATTGGCGAGCTGACTATCAAACGTCTGCGAAAGCAAGCAGAAGATGCCCTGGGGGAAAAGTTCGATATCCGCCAATTCCACGATGCAGTATTGGCGCAAGGCTCTGTGCCCATGTCTGTACTGGAACAGCAGATAGCCGACTTTATCGCCTCACAGCAATGAAACCCTGTTTCTGATACACTCGGCCAGTGCCTTTGAGCACTGGCTTTTTTAGATCAGGAAATATTGGATGGTAACGACCCAGGCCCGCAACACAGAACCCGCTTCAACCCAGTCTCAATTGGAGACTTTCTGGCAAGGTGTCACCCATGCCAAGCTGGCAGTGGGATTCGGTAAAGAGCTGGCCTACGGTTATATTTGCCATCCAAAGGCGAAACAAGCTGTCGTCATCAGCAATGGCCGGGTAGAGAGTTATCTCAAGTATCGGGAGCTGATCCATGACTTCTATCAGCAAGGCTATAGTGTCTACGCCTTGGATCATATGGGGCAAGGCCTATCCAGCAGGCTAACCGCCAATCCTCACCAGGGGCACATAGATAAGTTTCAGGACTATGTGGATCACTTACACTGTTTCGTTGAGCAAGTGGTAGTTGCAAACCAATATGAACAGTATTTTCTGGTGGGCCACTCCATGGGCGGCGCCATAGGCACTCTGTATTTGCAGCAATTCCCCCAACGATTTACTGCTGCGGCCTTCTCTGCCCCCATGTATGGTATTCGCCTGCCAATGCCGCGCAACTTCGTACGTTGGCTGGCAGGAAAACTCAATAGTTATGGCCCGCATACCGAGCCCAACTATGTGTTATCCGGCCATGATTATCGTCCGCTCGAGTTTAAAGATAATCAATTGACCCACAGCGAAAGCCGATATCAGGCATTACTGGATTTATGCCGGCAACATCCTGAGATCCAACTGGGCTCGCCCACCAATCAATGGTTGATAGAAGCATTGGATGCTTGCGAGCAGACCATCACCGCAGCCAGAGAGTCAAAGGTGCCAATCCTCATTCTTCAGGCTGAGCAGGACACTATCGTCGATAACCAGGCGCAAATCGCCGCCCTTGGCCCCAAGGTGACATTGGAAAAGATCGTGGGAGCCAGGCATGAACTCTTTATTGAAATCGACGCAATACGTGAGCAGGTGCTGAATATTATTTTCAACTTCCTGGCGCAGCATACGGTAACTCACGCCACGGAGGCTGCAGCAGAACTGCAAACTCAGCCTCAGGCAGAGGCTGACTAAACAGATACCCTTGGAAGTTGTCACATCCGAGCTGATTCAAAAAGGCTCTTTGTTGAACGGTTTCAACCCCTTCGGCAACCACTTTCAGCTCCAGACTGTGAGCCATTTCGATTATGGCCTTGACTATGGCATCGGCACTGCGCCCAGAGCCAATCTTCTGCACAAAAGAGGCATCTATCTTCAATCTGGATAGAGGCAGGTTCTGTAGATAACTCAACGAACTGTAACCTGTGCCAAAGTCATCTATCGCCACGGATATCCCCGCCTTCCTCAGCAGATCGATTCGGGTATTCATGATGCACAGATTGGTCAACAAGGCGTACTCAGTCAACTCCAACTCCAACGCATCTGTTGCAATCCCCTGGGCCTTCAGCAAGGCGATCAGACGCTCAACAAACTCGGGCTGATTAAACTGTCTGGCGCTGAGGTTGATGGCGATTTTTGGCACCCCAATGCCCCTGGCCTGCTGCTCGCGAATGAAGCGACAAACTTCGAGGATGACCCAATGACCAATTTCACTGATAAGGCCACTGCCTTCAGCCACAGGAATGAAATCCGCCGGTGAAATATTTCCCTGCTGCGGATGCTGCCAACGCAATAGCGCCTCAGCCCCAGTCAATTTCCCCTGGGCATCAACTATTGGCTGGTAAACCAAAGAGAGTTGTTGCCGTTCGATGGCATAGCGCAACTCATTCTGGATCAGCAGATTTTGGTGAGCCTTAACCTCCATCTCGGAGTTGTAGATCATGCAGTTATCTCGACCGCCTTCCTTGGCCTGGAACATGGCCATATCGGCTCGCTTCAAAAGCTCCTCGGCATCAATATCATCCTGATCATCAAACAGACAAACACCAATACTGGCAGACACATGCAGCTGCTTGTCACTGATATTGAAAGGCCTGGCAACCAACTGCCTGATCTCACTGGCCAACGCCAAGGCTCGCCTTGCTGCCATAGCTCTGTCTTGGGTTAGATCTTTCGCTAGAATAACGAACTCATCCCCCCCGAGCCTGGCAACCAAAGTATTGGCGCTAAAATAGCCCGAAAATCTAGCCGCCAGTTGGATCAATAACCGATCTCCCAGATGATGCCCGAGAGTGTCATTGATAGTTTTGAAATTATCCAAATCTATTAGGAACAGCGCTGCACACTGCAGACTGTTGCGACAATGCTTTTGCTGCTCATACAAGGCATCCATCAAAGAGCGGCGATTGGCTAAATTAGTCAGGGCATCATGGTTGGCTAAATGGGCCAGGGCTTGCTGATTACGCACATCATCCGACACATCGGCATGAGTACCTATAATCCGGCAAGGGCGGCCCTGTTCGTCCCATTCAACCAGCATTCCCCTGTCCAGCACCCAGATATAGTGTCCCTCTTTATGGCGCATGCGATGAACACTCTCAAACGCCTCGGTCTCACCATTGAGGTAAGCCTGCAAAGACGACAACACGGCTTCTTTATCGTCCGGATGCAGTCGGCTTTCCCAAGTAGAATAAAGCCCTTCGAGTTCATGGGGGCCGTACCCTATCATCTCTTTCCAGCGGTCCGACAGAAAAACTTCGCCGCTGGCGATGTTCCAATCCCAGATCCCATTGCGAGTCCCTTCCACCGCAAACAACCAGCGTTGTTCATTGTCCCTCAATTGCTTCAGGGTTCGCTGCAACTTCTGTTGGCTCCGGTGCAAGTAATCCTTTAGCACCCGTACTTCACTGAAAACCCAAGTGTTATCCATATGAAAAGGGTTGTTCTCGCCTTTCCTGGCCTGCCAAGCCAGAGCTCTTAAAGGGCGGATTAACATAAAGTGCAATACCAGCATAAAGCCCAAAACAAATAAGGCCCCCAGGCCCCAAACCCGCATAAAACGCAGATTGAGGTCATCAGTTACCTTGGCCATTGCAGGCGATAGATCATACTCGAGATAAAGCAGTTCGGCCTTGCCCCCAAAACTAACGGAAGCCTCAGTGATAACGGGATAATATGCCTGTATTGATAGCCTATCCGTGTTGGCAAATATCTGTGGTTTTCCAGATTCGACCACCTGCCGGTGCAACGCCATTGAATAGCCATCGATCACTTGCGAAGCCCGACTGTCGCGCCAAACAACATGATTGGCGTAGCGGATAAGACTGGTGTCATCTAACAGTATGTACACCATGATGTTGAAGTCTGTCGCCGCCAGAGATATCTCCTCGGCTACACTGTCTAAATTTTGATTGTGAATCGCTCTCTCAACAAGATGTTGCATCCTGAAAAGTTCTTTCTCAAGCTGCTTTATCTGGGCCGCAGACGCCTCGGATTCCAAAGACTGGCGTTCATAGAAATACTCTCCGGCAACCAGGCAGAGATAAATAAAAAAAACACAAAAAGGAACAACATAGGCCATAGCAGGCCTTGGCATCTTCACAAATGAAATCCTTGATGTTCATGACAAAAAGGCACACACAATGCTTAATGCTAACGGTAAATTAACCTACAGGCAAAGAGTCTGCCGCTAAAATTGTTTTCATGTTTTGAGTACACATGTTTTGAATACATAGGGAAGATGCATTGCAGGGAAAACATTTGTGTGCAACTTCTTCTCTAGGTCAAAGTGACGAGATAACTTGAACCACAAGGAACCAAACTAAAAGCCAATGAAGTCGGGTAAGGGGCAAACATGCCCCTTACCTGAACATAATTTACTTCTTGGCAGCCACTCTGGCGCGGGCGGCGTGCAGTTTCTTGTAGCTTTCGATCAACCGCTGGTGTTTTTCCAGGCCTTCGAGCTGCATATTGGTTGGGGTCAGGCCGTAGAAGCGCACAGTACCATTTACCGAACCTATAGCGGCACCCAGGGTTTCCTGGCCAAACATGCGTCCCAAGTTGTACCGGTAGTCGTCCAGCTCGAGTTCATCGTCCAGGCTGATCTCCAACACCGCCTGCAGGCATTGATAGAAGAGGCCACGAGCGACGGTATTATTGTTGTACTGCAGGAAGGTTTCGGTCAGCTCCAGCGCTTCTTCCAGTTCACCTATGGCCAGGCAGATCAGCAGTCTGAGTTCGAGTATCGTCAGTTGGCCCCAGACGGTGTTTTCATCAAACTCTATGCCTATCAGGGTGATGATATCCGTGTAGATATCCAATTGGCTGTCTTCGAGGCGCTCGGATAGGCTTTGCAGTTGGCTGTCGCTGAGGCGATGTAGGTTAAGAATATCTTCGCGGTAGTCCAGCGCCTTGTTGGTGTTGTCCCAAATCAGATCCGATACCGGATACACCTCGGAGAAGTCTGGCACCAGGATCCGGCAGGCATTACCTATCTCGGTAAACTCGGCGATGTAGACCTCTTTGCCCATATCTTCAAGAATCCCGAACAGGCTCTGACTCTCTTCGGCGTTGCTGCCGGAGAAGTCCCATTCGACAAACTCATAGTCCGGCTTGCTACTGAAGAAGCGCCAGGAGATCACCCCGCTGGAATCGATAAAGTGCTCTACAAAGTTCTCCGGCTCCTGCACCGCCATGCTGTTGAAAGTAGGCTTTTGCACATCGTTGAGGCCCTCGAAACTGCGGCCCTGCAGCAGTTCGGTGAGGCTGCGCTCCAGCGCCACCTCAAAACTGGGGTGAGCGCCGAAGGAGGCAAACACGCCGCCTGTGCGGGGGTTCATCAGGGTCACACACATGACGGGGAACTGGCCACCGAGGGAGGCATCCTTGATCACCAGCGGAAAGCCCTGCGCCTCCAGCGCCTCTATGCCGGCCACTATCGAGGGATACTTGGCCAGCACGTCTTTCGGCACCTCAGGCAGAACCAGCTCATCTTCTATGATGCGGCGCTTCACCGCCCGCTCGAAAATCTCGGACAGACACTGCACCTTGGCCTCATCCAGGTTGTTGCCTGCACTCATGCCGTTGCTGAGATACAGGTTTTCAATCAGGTTGGAGGGGAAATACACAGTCTCGCCATCGGACTGACGCACATAGGGAATGGCGCAGATGCCGCGCTCGACATTGCCCGAGTTGGTGTCGATAAGGTTGGAGCCGCAGAGCTCACCATCCGGGTTGTAGATTTCCAGGCAATAGTCATCAAGGATCCCGGGCGGCAGCTCATCGTTGGGGCCGGGCTGGAACCACTTCTCATTGGGATAATGAACAAATTCGGCGTTGGCGATCTCGGGGCCGAAATACTGGTCGTTGTAGAAGAAGTTGCAGCTGAGACGCTCGATAAACTCGCCCAGAGCCGAGCAGAGCGCGCTCTCTTTGGTTGCGCCCTTGCCGTTGGTAAAACACTTGGGCGAAGCGGCGTCACGGATATGCAGCGACCAAACGTTGGGCACCAGGTTACGCCAGGAGGAGATCTCTATCTTCATCCCCAGTCCGGCCAAGGTGTTGGTCATGTTGGCTATGGTCTGCTCCAGCGGCAGATCCTTACCCAGAATAAAGGTGCTGTGGCTGTCATCCGGCTTAAGCATCAGCATCGCCTGGGCGTCCTGATCCAGGTTATCCACGGTTTCCAACTGGAACTCGGGGCCGGTCTGAACCACTTTCTTCACAGTGCAGCGGTCGATGGAACGCAGTATGCCTTCACGGTCTTTGTCAGAGATGGTGTCCGGCAGTTCCACCTGAATCTTGAAGATCTGGTTATAACGGTTTTCCGGGTCGACTATGTTGTTTTGCGACAGGCGTATGCCTTCGGTAGGAATATCGCGGGCGACACAGTACACCTTCACAAAATAGGCGGCACACAGCGCTGATGAAGCCAGAAAGTAGTCGAACGGGCTCGGCGCCGAGCCATCACCCTTGTAGCGGATTGGCTGGTCGGCAATGACACTGAAGTCATCAAACTTGGCTTCGAGTCTAAGGTTGTCGAGAAAATTTACTTTGATTTCCATTGGATAGTTCCGAGTTCCGGCGGGGTTTCCCGCTCGCCCTATGACACTCGCCGCAGCGGTAAAACCAGCGACCGGCTGTGATCTGGGTCAAATTGAGCAAAATTGGGGGAATTATCCGCTTTTTAGCGGCAAAAGTCATTGTTGGCCACTGACGGCGACTTGGCACCGGCACCAGAGAAGCGAACAAGCCAGAATCAGGATCCGGATACGATAAAACATAGACATGCCTCACCCACAAGAGTGTTTTTGCAAACCATACTGAATACCTGACAGATCTAGTCAGATTTTTTATTGATCTAAATCAAATACATGTTTATTTTATCGCGGAACATATAACTTAAATAAATCTTTGAGGTTGTCGTTATGTTGGATCAACACACTATCCAAGTGGTCAAGAGTACTATTCCCCTGCTGGTTGCCGCCGGCCCAGAGCTGACCAAACACTTCTATCAGCGCATGTTCCACCACAATCCCGAACTGAAAGATGTGTTCAACCTGGCTCATCAGCATAAGGGCGATCAGCCGGTAGCCTTGTTCAATGCCGTCGCCGCCTATGCCCAACATATCGACAATCTGGCTGTTCTCGGTGAAGCCGTGGAAAGAATTGCCCAGAAACACACAGGCTTTCTGATCAAACCCGAGCAATACGCCATAGTCGGCAAGCATCTGCTTGCCACCCTGGAAGAACTCGGCGGCGATGCCGTCACGCCAGAGGTACTGGGCGCCTGGGAGAAGGCTTATGGGGTGTTGGCCAATATCTTTATTGGTCGCGAAGCGCAGATTTATGCCGATGCTGCAGGCAAACAAGGGGGGTGGAGCGGCACCCGCACCTTTGTTGTCAGCAACAAACGCCGCGAGTCTGCCGCCATTACCTCTTTCGAACTCACGCCCAAGGATGGCGGCCCTGTGGCCGATTTTAAGCCGGGGCAATACCTGAACATCAAACTCAGCCATCCGGCGCTGGCCCATACCGAGATACGCCAATACTCACTGGCGGATGCCCCCAACGGCCGCAGCTATCGCATCGGCGTTAAACGTGAAAACGAAGGATTGGTTTCCAACCTGCTGCATAATGAATTCTATATCGGCAGCGAGCTTGAGCTAATCCCGCCGGCGGGGGATTTTTTCCTGAATACTGAGCCTGACACCCGGGTTGTGCTGCTATCTGCCGGAGTTGGCCTGACACCTATGCTGAGCATGTTAAACAGCCGCCTGCAGCAAGACTGCGCCGAGACACTATGGCTGCATGCCTGTGAAAATGGCGCCCAGCATGCTTTTACCGCAGAGATACGCCGCAAGCAGGCCGAGCAGACAAATCTCAAGGCGCTGACCTGGTATCGCCAGCCGCTTGAGACTGATATTCAGGGACAGGATTATGACCTGAAGGGCACCATGGTGCTGGAGCCGATAGCGGCCATGCTGCCGTCCGAGGGCCAATTCTACTGCTGTGGCCCCATAGGCTTTATGCAGAGCATCAAGGCGCAGTTGCTGGCCCTGGGTATTGAGGAAGCGCAGATCCACTACGAAGTGTTCGGTCCCCATCAAGGGCTCTGATGCAGCCACGCGGGCGCCGCTTCAGGCGCCCTGTTGCAGTAAGCCTTCTTCTTCGGGCTGCTCTTCCAGCGGCTCCACATGGATAAACACCGCCGCATGGGGGATGGCGGCCATCAAGGCCTGCTCGATACGGTCACAGATGGCATGGGAATGGCCAACGCTCATCTCCTTGGGCAAGGTCAGGTGGAAGTCGATATGACGCCGTCTGCCCGCCTGACGGCCACGCAAGTCGTGAAAACCGCCTTCATTGGGACAGTGGTGCGCGATTATCTCGGCGGCCCGGTTAAGCTCCTCTTCACTGATGCTGTGATCCAGCAGCGGCTTGAAGGCCTGATCCAACATGCTTATCGCTTCTTTGAGAATAAACAGCGCCACCCCTATGGCCACTATGGGATCCAGCAGCGCCAGATTATGGCCAAAATAGCCACCCACCCAGATCAGCAGCAGCCCCACGGCTACCCCGAGGGAGGTGAGCACATCGGCCTTAAGGTGCAGGGCATCGGCCTCAAGCGCCACCGATTGTTCTTCCCTGGCCACCCGGTAGAGATAGGCACTGACGCCAGTGTTAACCAACGCCGACAACAGCATCACCAATACCCCCCAACCCAGGCCTTCCACCTCTGAGGGGCTGAGCAACTTGCCGACGGCCTCGAAAATAATCCAACCAGCCGCCGCCAAAATCAACAGCGCCTCAATAACCCCGGAAACATTCTCTATCTTGTCGTGACCGTAGGGATGATCCCAGTCCGGCGGCACATCGGCGCGGCGCACAGCAAACAGAGCGATCAAGGCCGCCACCAAATCCATGGCGGAGTGAATCGCTTCCGAAATGATACTGACCGAGCCACTGACAATACCCGCCGCCACCTTCATAATGATCAGCGAAATATTGGAGCAGACCGAAACCATGGCGGCTCTGGCTTTTCTGGACATCTATTATTCTCCCTCAATACGGCTTGAGACTTGGGGACTGTCGTCAGTTAAAGGTGATTACCTGGGCTCGTGCGCCCTCGCCCCGGTCAATCAACAGCAAAATCAGGCCAAACAACACTTGTGTCGGCAATAACAACACTAGCCAACTGCTCCACAGCAGGCTGTCGTCGACCCGAAGAACATACTTGAGTTGCAACGCCAGCAAAGCAAGCAACCAGAGCGCAAAACAACGAAAACGGCAAAAGAAGCTGCCAAAGCCCATGAGCCACAGCAACCACATAGGCTCCGGCCACCAAGCGGCCCCCTCTGGAGTCAATTGCCCGGGCAGTTCGGCGCCGCTGATATAGAGTTTTCCGACCACTGCCGTGTCGCCTATCTCGGCGGCCAGGGTATAACTCGTGGCCAACCAAGCCATTAGCAGCAACAAACGTGCAGATGAAAAACGCACGCGGGCCCAACCAACAAACCAAAGGGCCCGATAGTGTATGACAATAGAAAAAGTTCAACAATAGCTTATAGTTAGAACAAAAACGGAACCATTTTCGTCCTCATTTACATAGTTAATCTCCGCCTTATGCTGTAAACAAAAGGGGCCAAAACTGTGTCCATTCGCGAGTGAGAGAATGACAAGCAATATTTTCAATACTTCTCTGTCATCAACTTAAACTTAACCTCGCCCATCGCATTAACTTTCCATTAGAAGTTTACTCACTCCCCCAGACAATCCCTAAATAACGGTTCCTATTTGTGCTACACCTTGCAGAACCCTTGTAGCGCAAGGGTTCCCGAACATGTGCTCTTGAAGCCCAGCTCACCAAGCTTGATGTTATAACTGCGTCAAGTTACTACTCAGAAACGATATAGGTGCAATGATCTACTCATCTAGGCAAAAAAGATGCTTACCCTGATCCGTGGCGATAGGAGTTGCAAGCATTCATCATCGATTGGCCGTAACCCATGTATAAACCATGTTCCATAGCACTAAGGCCGTTGGCTCCGGACTCTAGTTATCACCGGCACACGATGACAACCGCTAGCGTGTTTTGATGGTGATATTATGTATCTGTCTTGCCTTGTCATAACACCTCAAAGCGGAAGTTTTTCACATTTAAAGTACGTCATATTGATTGGGCAATTTCTTGCCCGCCGGGCAATTTTTTGCCCAGCCAGTTGGGCTATTTTTTAAACAGTAACGAAATCAATTGATTAAATTTTGGCGCGAAGGTTGCTTTAGCTAGGAAGGTTAATCCAAACCTCAGTGAATTTTAAAAAGGAATTTATCATGCCAACACCATGTTATATCTCTATCGAAGGCCAAACTCAGGGCAACCTCACTGCCGGCGCCTTTACTGCGGAATCCGTCGGTGACATCTTTGTGGAAGGCCATGAAGACGAGATGCTGGTTCAGGAGTTCAGCCACATTGTGACTGTGCCAACCGACCCTCAGTCCGGCATGCCTTCCGGTCAGCGTGTGCACAAGCCGTTCAAGTTCACCGTCGCGCTGAACAAAGCCGTTCCTCTCATGTACAACTCACTCTCTTCCGGTGAGAAACTGACCAAGGTCGAGCTCAAGTGGTACCGCACTTCTATCGAAGGTAAGCAAGAGCACTTCTTCACCACCAAGCTGGAAGGCGCCACCATCATTGATATTAACTGTCATATGCCTCACTGCCAGGATCCCAACAAAGCCGACTTCACTCAGCTGGTTGAAGTGTCCATGGCCTATCGCAAGATAGACTGGGATCACGTCAGCGCCGGAACCTCTGGTGCCGACGATTGGCGCAAGCCCATCGAAGCGTAATTCAGTCAACGACTGATTTGCTTGAATGTATGCGGGCAAAACGCTCGCATACATTTTGCTATCTGCTACAAGGTTTTTCCAAGTAGCGTCTCAATGGCAAGAAAAGAGTGATTCTAGCGGATTAGAGTCAGGACGAACTCGAACAAGGATACCGGCTATGTTTTATCTTGGCAGTGGTTTGCGGTTTCATTTCAAGGCAGAAGCGGAGGCGGACGATAGTTTCAACCTGCTGTCGTTTGATTTTGATGAACAGTTGTCCTCGCCCTTCAAGGGAGAGTTGATATTACTGAGCCGCAGGGATGATATTACTGCCGAGCAGATAGTCGATAAGAATGGCGTCTTGAGTATTTGGCAGGATGGTGTTCGAGTCAGACGTTTTCACGGTATAGTCAGCCGCTTTGCCAAGGAAGACTCAGGCCATAAACATACTCAATACAAGCTGACCATGGAACCTGCCATGGCGCGGCTGCGGCTGAGACAAAACAGCCGTATCTTTCAGGAACAGTCCCTCAAACAGATTTTCAGCACCCTGCTTGATGAAATGGGTATCAGTGATTATGCCTTCAGGTGGGATGCACGCTACGAGTCGGTAAAGCGCGAATACTGTGTTCAGTATCGGGAGTCGGACTTTGACTTTATCACCCGTCTTTCGGCTGAGGCCGGGGTGTTTTGGTATTTCGAATTCAGTGACGACAAACATACGCTGATTTTCTGTGATGCCACCAGCAAGCTGCCGGCGGCCAAACAACTATTCCCCTATAACGCCTTGAGCGGCGGCGACAGCGAAGTGCCTTTTGTCCGCAGCTTCAGTTACGCCAAGCAACTGGCGAGTGCCAAGGCCGAACTCAAGGATTACAGCTTCAAAAAGCCTGCTTATAGCTTTTTGCAGGATGATATAGCCAATCAGCTCGACTTCCAGCAAGCGGGATCTGAAGTGCTTTATGAGCACTATGATTATCCGGGGCGTTACAAGGATGACGCCCAAGGAGAGCTTTTCACCCGCGCCAGATTGCAGGCGTTACGGAATGAAACCCAAATGGCATCGGCAATGTCCGATATTGCTGATGCCGGTGCCGGTATCAAGTTCAACTTGGGCGAACATCCAGATGCGTCGTTTAACCGTGACTGGTTGCTTGTGGGGGTAAAACACAGCGGGATACAGGGTGCAGCGGCAGAGGAGGGGAACAGTAGCACCCCGACTCAGTATCAAAACCAGTTATTGGCAATTGAAGGGCACCTTCCCTGGTTACCGCTTCCGGCCACCAAACCCTTGGTGACAGGGCCACACATGGCTATTGTCGTGGGGCCGGATAATGAAGAGATCTTTTGTGATGAATTTGGCCGGGTCAAGGTGCAGTTTCCCTGGGACAGATATGGCCGGGCCGATGAGCACAGCAGCTGTTGGGTTCGTGTCAGCCAGGGGTGGGCCGGTGGTCAGTACGGTTTTATGGCGGTTCCACGCATTGGTCATGAGGTCATAGTCTCTTTTCTTGAAGGCGACCCGGACCAACCTATCATTACCGGTCGCACATACCATGCTGCCAATCCTGTGCCCTATGTATTGCCGACCAACAAAACCAAAACCGTGCTCAAGACCCAAACCCACAAGGGGCCGGGATTCAATGAGTTGAGTTTTGAGGATGCCGCCGAAAATCAACTCATCTATTTGCATGCCCAGAAAGACCATAAGCTGGAAATCAACCACGACCAGCACTATCAGGTGGGTAACGATAGAGAAAAGCACATAGGACGGGATCAGCGCCTGAACGTGGGGCAGGATGAGTTTCTGGAAATAGGTCGAGATCAGCAGGCATTGATTGGTCAGGATCAAAAGCTGGAAGTGACCAGAGACAGGCAAACCCTGATCAAGCGTCATTATCGCCTCGAAGTCATGGATCGTCGTCACGAGTACTCCAGAGCCAATCACGATTTGGAAGTGGGCGGCCATTACACCCAGAAGGTTGAGGGAAAGGTGTTATTGGAAGCCGGTGAAAGTGTACTGGTGCACACCAAGTCGCTCACCCTCAATGGCTCGGAGAAAGTCACTATTCAGGGGCCAGGAGGCAAGATACTTATAGATTCCGGCGGGATCACTCTCGAAGCTCCCAATATCAAGCTCAAGGGGCCAGTGGCTGTGACAACCGGAGCCAAGCCTCAATTGGCGACGCTGAAGAGTGCCGCAGAAGAGGGCAACCCGATAGTCGATCTTTGTCCCGATTGCGGAGAATAACAGTATGACTATGGTGAAAGAAAATAGCCTCAAGGCGTTTGGGCCCAACTACTTGGTCTTGGATGCAGCGCTATGCCCCGAGCCCTTGTGGTTTGCCAAAGGGGCCGGAGCCGAGTGTCATAGCCTGTTTGATTACAGGGATCAGGCATTGGTGGATAACGGCCCTTGGTTACTCCATCTTGCGGGACAGGATGAGCTGATACAACTGATGCTGGAGAAAGACACCCATGGTCACTGCGCGCTGTGGTGCAAGAGTGAGCTAGCCCTGCAGTCACTGAAAGAAGCACTGGGACAAAGGTTGTATGCCGTCAAGCCTGATGGTGAAACTACTCGTTTTCGTTTCTACGACCCCAGGGTCTTACATCACTATTTAACCGAAGAAACGCAGGCCAGAAGGGATGCATTTCTTGAGCCTTTGGGGTCAGTGCTCTATGCATCGCTTAACCCCTTTCGTTTCAATAGCCATTGGCTGAATTGGCAAAGGGAGCCGGACGGATACGGCTGCCAGGCGATATCGATTAAGGAGGATTAATATGGGGACTCCGGTTGCTTTGAAAGGACATCAACATATTTGCCCTATGTTCAGCGGCAATACCCCTCATGTTGGTGGACCGATAAACCAGGGAGAAAGTGCTCTGACGGTCAACGGTATTCCTGTGGCCTTAACCGGGCACAAGTGTGACTGCCAGGTTGGCGGGCCAGATACCCTGGTTCAGGGACATCCGAGTTTGACGGTCAATGGCATTGCCGTGGTATTGCAGGGTGCGTCCACGGCCCATGGCGGCAAAGTCATTCAGGGAGATGCTGCCTTGACAGTGTCTTAAGGAGAAGCGAATGAGCTGGGAATTAAGTCAGGAAATCATGGATGCGATGCCAAACTGGCAAAGGCGAAACCAGATCCATGCCCTCGCACGTCACCTATTATCACTGGAAAGTCCACCAACAGATGAGCAGGCATGCTATGACTGGCTCGAGCAGCAAGTCAGGCTTATCAATATGGATTCACCGAGCTGAGTCATCTGCGCTTGGTGGCCGAGGCCTTGTTTTTGGCACAAGTGTCACTCGATGACCTGGAAGTGAGTGCCATAGTCACCAAGACCGGCTTGCCTTCAGGACGAGCGGCTATCTTGTTGCAGTGGGCCAAAGAGCGGCAAGCGACCGTTAAGGAGTCTGGTTATGAGTTGTAACGCCGATTGTAAATGCCGCAAGGGTATTGTGGCGCTGGTGTTCGTCCCCGGCATTATGGGCACCCGCTTGATGAATAAAAAGAGTGGCGACTCAGTATGGGATCCTGCTGCCGGGGGAAAGTTCAGTGGTCCCAGCAGTACCGCCATGGAGCTGAAGGCCGAACGTGAAGCCGAGCTTGCTGCGGCGCAGGCGGACGATGATGATGGTTTCTTTGAGGGGATAGGTAAATGGTTTAATCGAAAGTGGATAGGGATAAAGGAAAAGGGACGCGGAATAGCGGAAACCGGCCGTAAGTACCGAACCAAAGCCGCCGCCTGGCCTCGGATCAAAGATTTGATTTTTGCCGGTCCGGTACAGCGTAAAGCATTGTTGGTTAATGGTAAAACTAAAAAGAAAGGGGATCCGATAATCGATCGGGATGATCATTTATTGGTGGAAGACCCAGGCACCGATAAGTATTTCAGGGTCTATACCTCAGTACCCAAGTCGCAAGTGGAACTCAAAAAGCGTCGGGGTTGGGGCGAGGTGTTGTGGGACAGCTATGGCCCGCTGCTTCGATATCTTGAGTCGAAGGAGCCGTTATTTAAACGCCTGTATCCCGGGCTGCAATTCCCGGTATTTGCCGTAGGCTATAACTGGATGCGCAGCAATGAATACGCCGGGAAGCGACTCAAGGATAAACTTGAGGAATTCAGGACACAGCTACTCAAGGAAGATAAAGAAGGCGATAACCTGGGGCTGACCAAGGACGATATTAAGTTTGTGGTCATCAGTCACTCAATGGGCGGATACGCCTCCCGCGCCGGCTTTATCCTAAGCGGCTTGGAATCTCAAGTCGAAGCCGTTATCCATGGCGCTATGCCAACCCACGGCAGCCCATCCACCTATTTTCAGTTTCGCTGCGGCGCCGTCGGCCACGGTGCTGTGGGGCAGGTCGTCAAAATGGTGCTGGGCAAGAACGCCGCCGATACCACGGCAATACTGGGCTTTTGTCAGGGCGGGCTGGAGCTGATGCCCAATAAGCTCTACGTGGATGCGGCCAATAAGGGGGAGTGGCTGTTTGTCAATAAGGACCCGGCGAAACAGACAGACAAACGGGAATTGTTGCAGATAGGCTATGGCAGTGGCATTTATGATTTCTACCGCCGTTTCGATGCTTGGTATAGCCTGGTGCAGCCTCCCTTGTTGGCACCCGAGCTGGGCACATCAACGGATGAGCAGTTAATAGAACATAAGAAAGCATTTACAAAACGTATCACTGATTGTGAGAAATTTCATGACCAACTGGCGGCTAACTTTCACGCAACGACCACACTGCTCTACAGCAATAACCCGGACACCAAGGCGTTTGACACCTGTGAGTGGCAATTGCAGAACAGCTTGACCCCGGGGCTGGAGACGGCGGCGGTGGAGCGCTGGCAAGTCATAGGCGATGAAAACCATGACTGGCTCTCGGTCAAGGGCGAAGTCAAGCTGCTGAGCCGCAGTGAGCTGGCCGAGCATGAACGCAAGTTAAAGAGCTGGATGGAGCAGAACCGCTATGGCCATCAGCATGCCCACATGCCGCCTAGGGCTCAAAGCGCCAGCTTCAGGTTGGGTAGCGAGACGGCCAAGGGTGATGGTACCGTGCATGAAGGCGCGGGCAAGTATCCCAAAGGGGTGCAGACTATCGGCTTGGTGGCGACCCAGGATCACCAGGGGTTTTACAATTGCCCCGATGTCAGGGAACTGATGGTCGGTGTGCTTCAGTCTTGGCTGCCGGATATTCACCAGAAATTCAAGGGGTAGAGATGGCAGAGGGTTATCGCAAGATTATCAAGCAAGGGCTGCTCGGCAGTCTGGTAATGGTTTGTTTTTGGCAGGGAGAAGTTGTGATGGCGCAAGCGGAAAAAATGCAGCAAGGACCGGCGAGTATGGTTTTTACCAAACACTGCGTGGGCCGTTTTGAGTTTGAGTTACCCCAAGAGATGCAACTGCTCACCTCGGGTTATGGTCAACCGCAGTTCTCTATCGATATCTATCATCAGGATGATAAGGCAGAAAAGAAAGGGGTGATCACCGGTGAGCATAGGCTTGAGCAATGGCTGGAGTATGTGGAGGAATTGCGTAGTAAGGCTGCGAAATATGGGCCTACCAAGTACGTGATTAGAGACCTGGAACCTGAACTTAAGACATTAGTTTATAACGAAGATTCCAGAGTTTTAATGAATGATCCTAATGCTAAGCATGATTTCTCTAGCTTTTTCTTCAAGGATTTTCCGGAGCAGCAGTTGGGGCTCAGCATTGATGGCCGTGCTAACAAATTCATTGCCCGTAATGCCCCCAATGTGGATGAGATATTGCAGCAGCGGCTGCAATGGATGCGTCAGGCGATAGAGAAGATTGAATATCAGCCCTGGCCGCATAAGCAGGCGGGTGTCTGTTTGCAAAGAAATATCTTGATCGCCAATCTTCAGCCACCGATTACCCGCGAATTCAACTCCGAAGTGCACCACTCGCTAAATTAGGCTGCCTTGCGTAATTCATTGAATACCGCAATAGGTTGCCTGAAGCCGAGGCACTTTCTCGGTCTGGCATTTAATGCCCGTTCAATCTCACTAATTTGCCTATCTGTTACCGTCCGCAAATCGGTGCCTTTCCGTATGTATTGCCGCAGCAAACCGTTGAAGTTTTCATTCAGTCCGCGTTCCCAGGACGAATAAGGGTTAGCGAAGTAGACATCCGTTTTAAGCTTTTCTGCGACCTGTTCGTGGTCACAGAACTCGCTGCCGTTGTCCGCAGTGATAGTTCGAACATAACTTCGATATTTCCACAGCATGCCAACCATTGCCCGGGCCACATCGGCTGCGCTTTTCGCTGGCACTTTGCGTATCAGGTACAGCTTACTTTTTCTCTCAACCAGGCTGACAATCGCGCCCGTACCTTGCTTGCCCAGAACC